>JAZLIE010000050.1:0-10910 GCA_045617165.1 Candidatus Enterocola sp.
CAATTATTGCGGCATAACCACTCTTATTGGCTATCTGCTCCCAATTGTTAACAGGTTCCGCTTTAATACAGGCACTTATTTCTTTCTTTTCAGCCTGATTTAAGAGTTGTCCGTTCCTCTTAACCATATATCTCTCAACTCTGAAACCGCACTCATTAGTGCGACTCCACGCAGAGGCATCACTGGCTGACCATCTTAGCTTTACACTGTTTTCTGTGATTTTTCCTCTGACAGCAATATAGACACTGTCCGATGCCTGTGCTGAGAAAAATAAGGATAGAATATAAGCAAGAAGTAAAATTATAATATTTTTGGGCATAAGTCTTAATACTAATTAAAGCACACAAAATTACGCATAAAAACTCAAACTGTGAAATATTTTAACATCTATACAGTTTGAAGATATGGATTTTATACCATTTTTTTTGTATTTTTGTGAATTGCCTGAAATATGGTTTGAGTTATGGCTCTTGTAAATGAAAACTATTTGAAACTTCCTGAGTATTATCTCTTCAATGAGATTGAGCAGAAGATTAATACTTTCAAGGTTCTTCACCCCGATGCCTCAATAATACGTCTGGGTCAGGGAGACGTGTCACGTCCGCTACCTGAGGCTGTGGTTACGGCAATGCAGAACGCCATAGCGGAGATGTCAGATGTAAGCACTTTTCGTGGTTACGGACCTGAGGTAGGATATAAATTCCTTATTGACAAAATAATAAAATTTGACTACCAATCACGTGGCGTAAATCTGAGCCCCGATGAGGTTTTCATTAGTGACGGCTCAAAGAGTGATGTTGGTAACATAGGTCACATATTCGGGCGTGATAACATAATAGCCATAACAGACCCCGTATATCCTGTATATGAGAACGCAGCCATAATGGGAGGGCGTTCAGGTTATGTGACAGAAGACGCCATCTGGAGTAACATAGTCTATGTACCCTGCTCAGAAAAAGAGGGCTGGGTTCCACGACTTCCAAAAGCAAAGGTGGATATAATATATCTGTGCTACCCTAACAACCCTACTGGCATAGCCCTCACAAGGGAGCAACTTAAAATGTGGGTTGATTACGCCCTTGAGAACAAAGCCATAATAATTTATGACGGTGCCTACGCCGCATACATAAGAGAAGAGAATGTACCACACTCCATATATGAGATAAAAGGAGCCAAAAAGTGCGCCATTGAGATACGCAGCTTCTCAAAGACAGCGGGTTTCACCGGGCTTAGATGCTCCTACACTATAGTCCCGAAGGATATTATAGGCTACACAATGTTTGGAGAGTGCCTGCGTGTGAACCAATTGTGGAATCGCCGTATAACAACATACTACAACGGCACATCATACATAGTGCAGCGTGGTGCGGAGGCTATATACTCAAAAGAGGGGCAGAAGCAGTATAAGGAAATTATTGACTACTATCTTGAGAACTCAGCAATAATAAGAAGAGAGTTAAGCTCACTTGGACTTGATGTATATGGTGGCATAAACTCCCCTAATGTCTGGATTAAGACACCATACAAAATGAACTCCTGGCGTTTCTTTGAGGAACTTCTCTATGATGCGGCGGTTGTCTGCATACCAGGAGACGGATTCGGACACAAGGGTGACGGATTTTTCCGTTTCACAGGATTCAACAGCAGGGAGAATACAGAGGAAGCTATGCGCCGGTTCCGCAAATGGATGGGGCAATAAAAATAGCGGGAACTTCCACTACAGAAGTTCCCGCTATTAGTTTCAAAACAAACTTAATTAAAGTTTCAGCAAACCTTCAAAGCAAAGCATCTCAAGTGCCACATCAAGAATCTTTGTGTCATCAAACACAACCATTCCACCATCAGGACCAGCCTCAAGGTGAAGTCCGCAAGACTCTCCGCTGTCAAAATTCTGAGCCCCGAAATAATTTCTCACAGTATCGGCTGAAATGCCAAGCTCATCAGCTATTTTCTGCATACTACCAGTGGGCAATGTGTCCTTAATTTTTCTCAATTGATTGAATGTCATCTGCTTTATCATAACTCAAAAGTATTTAGTTAGTAAATTATTTAGTTTCGTGCAATAAATTTAATACTTATTTTTGAAACCTGCAAACAGATTGATATTTTTTTGCAATTTAACAGCTAAAAATGTTGGAAGCGGAGAAAATGCAGATGATAAAGAGAGTTACAATGAAGGTCCAGATGAACGGCACAATGTCCGCTGTCGGAAAATCTATGTTGGAGCGGCTGTTAGTCTTGTGCGGGTTATAACGGAACTGAGGCATCCATTTAAGCAGGCTCTGATATATGAAGAAACAAAGCCACCCAAGCAGAGCGCCGGCAATGGCACCACACAGAATATCTCCGGGAAAATGCACGCCCAGATAGATTCTTGAATAACAGTTCAACGCAGCCCACAGCCAAATAAAAACACCAAACAACTTGTTTTTGAATAGCATAGTTGTAAAGACAGCAACGCCCACAGTGTTAGCCGCATGAGATGATATAAAACCATACAAATCACACTTGAATCCGCATACAGTGTGAACCATAGAACTTATTGAGGGGTCTTGACACGGACGCAATCTCTCAAACAGAGGCTTGCAAAGCCCCGATGAGAATTGGTCACAAAGCAGTACTGTCAGCAAAATTCCAATGGTAATGAACACTGTCTCCACTTGCTTATCCTTTACTATTGCGTAGAACATAGCAATATACATAGGCACCCATATCCACTTATCAGAGACCCAGAACATAAAGGTGTCAAAGAAGGGAGAATGCAGGGAGTTAATGCTCAGAAGCAGAGACTTGTCAGCCTCAACAGCACTCTCAAGAATAGCGTAAAGGAATTGCAGAATTGTCTCCATATAGTCAAATCACCTCTATTTGGTTAACATCAATCCATCCCTTGCTTCCGTCTTCAGTTGAAATCTCAGCCCAAGAGCCAACATACTCATTAATCTGAACCTTTGTGCCCTCGTGGAGAATGAAAAGGTCTGTACCGCTGGAATCGGGGGTACTCTTAATGGTAACCGTCTGAGCAAGAATTATGGCGTGGGTATTGTCACTCTGAATATTATTCTGCTGATATGCAAGTGAAAATGTCATTATACAGAAGAACAAAGCCACCACTGCAACAGAGAATGACGCCTTTCTTACCCCGATGGAATGCATAAATATATATCCGAGCAGAGCCGCTATAAAGAGCGTGAACAAACCTATTGAGGCGTATGACCAGGTGTCAGCAGAGGCTATGTTCCGAATATCAGCCCACCAGCGTTCAAGGAAAACAACCTCAGGAGCGTCAATCTTGTCCACCGTCTTCTCCTTAGCGAACTCAAGGTTATGACGAATATCATCATCTGTAGGGTCAATCTTTAGGGCTCGCTCATAACTTAGAATAGCCTTTGCGTTCTGCCCTAAGCGGAAATATGAGTTACCCAAATTATAATATAGCGTGGCACTCTCCCACCCCGATGCCAGAACCGTCTCATACTCCTCAACAGCACCTTGGAAATCACCCTGTGCATAGAGTCCTGCGGCACCCTCCATACTTGCACCAAACAACGCAAGAGGTGCGAATAATGAAATCAAAAATATTATTAAGTTTTTGTACATATTTTTATTGTTTAATCGGTGAACTGGTTAATCGGTTAATCGATATGTATAATTTCGGTTCACCGATTCAACGATTCACCGATTCACCATTATTATAACTTATCTTCCAACATTTCAATCAGTTTTGTTGCCCTGCCGTAAATTGCCTTCATTGAGAGGTTCTCATCAGAAGCAGAAGAGAAACGGGCGAACTCACAATCCTGCAATGTATTCAGGAACTCATCAATCAAAGCACCGTCAGCACCCTTGGCAATAAGTTTCTCACGCACATTATCCTTGGTCAAATCTGCCTGTGGTATTGATAGTTTGTCACTCAAATAGCCCCACAAAGCCTTCATTGTCTCCTCATAGAAGTGATTACGGTCATCTTTCTTCATAAAGGCGGCGGCACCCTTCAAGCGTTTGACAGCAACCTTACTTGCACGTTTTGTCCTCAACAGAGCAACATTAGCGTTCTCACGTGCCTGTTTCTGCAGTATAATAAGCAGCAGAATGAATACGGCAAGCGGTACTATGTATCCTGCAATAAATCCGGGAGTGCCATAGAACCCGCTACCCTTCTCATTAAGTTCAGAATCAGAATGAATGTGGCGAATGTCACTGCCAAGATTCTTAACGCTCTCCTTATTTGACACATTACCTGTAGTAATAACCTGAGTCTGGTCTGAAGAGCCCTCTACCGTAATCTTATAATCAGGTGTGCGGGTGGTCTTATACTCCTTTGCATTAGGGTCAAACCAAGAAAACTCAACACCCTTAATATCAAACTCGCCGCCAAATCTTGGAATGGCGAGATACTCCACACTCTTTGTACCCGATGCTCCTGCGGCTGAGACCTTGACACTGTTGTCAATCTTAGGGTCATAGACATCAAAATCGGCAGGAAACTCATAATCAGGAACTTTCATAAGTTTCAGATTACCAGAACCGTTTACAGTAAGTTTAATGGTAACGGCGTCATTGGCTTTAAGATTCTGAGTAGATATGGAACTATTCACATTAAATGAGCCCACCGCACCTTTGAAACTCTTTGGAGCCCCCGATGGCAGCGGAATAACCTCAATCTTGGCAGACGGAATTTTCAATGTCTTTCTCACATCTTGGTATGAGTCAAAGAAACCGTCAAAAATATTATTTCCTCCACCAGAAACTCTCTCTACCACGATGGCGTCAAGAGAGCCACCCTCAATCTCAATCTTTCCTGAATGCTGAGGATATAGAAGAGCCTGTTTAAGCACAATAGCGTTGTAGTTCATACCATTAAAGTGTTCCGGAACAAACTGACGGTTGGCGTCAAGTTCTATGTCCTGTACAAAGAAATCTTTGTATTCAGGGAACTTCACATTAGCAATATCCCTTAAATTCAGGCGGGTATATAACTTGTAGGTAATAAGGAAAGCCTCCTGTTCATATACCTTTGTCTTTGATATTATCTGACGTACAAAAAGTTGGTTATTACCTGATACAGAGCCTTTTGACTCTGAATTATTAAGAGACGCCCCATTGTTTCCACTCTGTGAGCCAGACGCACCACCTTGTGACGCCTGTGCACTCTGGTCTGCCGGCAGAACCTTAATGGTAAGTGAGTTTGAAGTATATTTCTCTCCGCCGGCAACTATGGTGGCACCTGGAATGGTATATGTACCTGGATTATCAGCAACCAATACGTATGTGTAGGTTACAGACATAGACTTGTTGACACTGCCGTTAATAATCTGCACACTTGAACTGCGTGATGTTGACGGTCCCATAAGAACACTGAAATCAGGCATCTCAGGCGCTCTGAAATCCTTACACTCCTGGTTTACCGTATAGGCAAGACTGAAACGGTTGCCAACCACCACCGCCTGCGGCGCACTTGCCGTAAACTCAACATTCGCCCCTAACGCTAATAACGGTGCGGAAAGTAAGGTTAATAGTATTATTAGGTGTTTGTTCATAATCAATATTTAGTGAAAAGTTGAAAGTGGAAAGTTGAAAGTTAAAAGTTCTTACTATGAGTTCCTCCCTTTAGGGAGGTTAGGAGGGAACTTTCAATTTTCAATTTTCAATTATTACCAGTCTTTCTCCAAACTACGTTGTGCAGGTCTTTGCTGCATCTTCTCCTGCGTATCCTCCTCCTGCTCCGCAAAGGCGTTCAGAATCTGCTCCGCAGTCTCCTTGTCCATCTTCTCCTCCTGGTCTTGAGGTTGCTGTTGTTGCTGATTCTGCTGGTCTTGCTTATCCTGTTGCTGTTGCTCCTGCTGTTGTTGTTGCTGCTGTTCCTGATTCTTATTTTGCTCCTGATTCTGCTGTTGCTGTTGTTGCTGCTGTTGTTGCAGTTTCTCTTGTGCAAGAGCAAGATTATACCTTGTCTCATCATCTTTAGGGTTACTCATAAGTGACTTTTTGTAAGCCTCTATGCTCTGCCCATAATCCTCAGCCTTATATAACGCATTGCCCATATTATGATATATGGATGCAAGTTTACCCTTGTCAGTTGTAAGTTTTGAAGCGTCATTGAACGCTGACGCCGCCTCCTTGTACTTTCCCTGACCATATAGCGCATTACCTAAATTATAGGCACTCTCCACACTTGCGGCATCTTTCTGCAAGCCCTTACGGTATTGAGTCTCACTATCAACATACTTTTCAGAACGGTATAGTTTGTTACCCTTACGTATATCGGGGTTGGCATTACCTGCGTAAACCATTACCGGCAAAAATAGTGCCAAATATAATATCAACTGTCTCATCTGTCAAATAATTTTACATTTTTGAGTAACGGGTTCTGTTTATCCATCAAACATAACTCACACAAGATAAGCAGAAGGGCTATTACGGCAAATGAGGCGTACTGCTCATTAAACGCAGTGTAAACTTCACTCTCCATATCTGTCTTTGACAATTTGTCCAACTCCTTGCCAAGAGCACGCACAGCACTGTTGGCATTGTCGGCTCTGACATAGACACCGCCACCGGCACCCGCTATATCAGCGCACATCTGCTCATTAAGTTTGGTGATTATGACATTGCCATCACGGTCTTTTCTGAAACTGTTTGTACCCTTGATAGGAATAGGACCGCCCTGCGGAGTGCCTAATCCCATTACATTCACGCTCACACCTGCCTCAAGAGCCCTTGCGGCGGCATCAACGGCGGCAGCCTCGTGGTCTTCACCATCTGTTATTATTACAATGGAATGACTCACCTTCTCATCAGGTGTGAACATACCCATACTCATTCTTATGGCGGCGGCGATATCAGTTCCCTGAAGTGACACCATACCCGGATTAATGGAATTCAGGAACATCTTGGCACTACCCACATCTGTGGTCATTGGCATCTGAACGTATGCGTCACCGGCAAAGACTATAAGCCCTACCTTGTCATTCTCAAGTTTGTCAATAAGGCGGTTCAGAACCTGCTTGGCACGGGACATACGGTCTGGCTTGACATCATCAGAAAGCATTGAATTTGAGACATCTATGCAAACCATCAGTTCTATGCCCTGACGTTTCACCTTCTCTTTTTTGGTGCCATACTGAGGACCCGCCGCTACAAAAATAAGAAGCGTAAGAGCCACGATTGACAAATAGAATTTAACACGAGGGCGGATATGAGATACATCTGGCATCAGCCCGCTCAAAAGTTGCTTCTCCCCCATCTTCTTCAATCTACGGCTCTTAATAATAAGACCATAGTAAAACAGACCTATCAGAATAGGAACTATTATGAGGGTATATAATATTTCAGGATGTGCGAATCTAAACATACTTTATTAGTTGACAGTTGACAGTTGATAGTTGACAGTTGATAGTTGACAGTAATCATTGTCCACTGTCCACTTTCCACTGTCCACTATTAAGGTATTGACCTTAAAATTGTATTTTTTAAAACCACTGAACATATAACACACAGCACGGCAAGAAGGGCGAACCAATGAAACATCTCCTCTTTCTGGCTGAACTCACTAACATTAATTATTGTCTTCTCAAGGGTGTCAATATCCTGGTAAATCTGTTCCAGAGACTTATTGTCAGTGGCACGGAAATACTTACCGCCTGTAATATTGGCAATCTGCTCAAGCGTAGGCTCATCTATATCAACCTCAATATCTTGATACTGAATGCCATACGGGGTTTGAACCGGATACGGTGCCATACCTTGTTTACCTACACCTATAGTATATATCCTTATACCAAAGGTCTTGGCAATCTCTCCAGCGGTAACAGGTGCTATCTCTCCACGATTATTTGAACCGTCAGTAAGCAGTATAATAACCTTTGACTTAGCCTGACTGTCCTTCAGACGGTTAATTGCCGTGGCAAGTCCGTTTCCAATGGCTGTTCCGTCCTCAATCATTCCGCTCTTGACACCGCTTATAAGATTTATAAGTTGGGCGTGGTTTATTGTAAGAGGACACTGCGTGAAACTCTCTCCGGCAAAAAGCACTACCCCGATGTTATCATTAGGACGCTCATTTATAAAGTGTGTGGCAACCTTCTTGGCAGCCTCCAGACGATTTGGTTTCAAATCCTCTGCAAGCATACTTGAAGAGATATCAAGTGACATTACAATATCAATACCCTCCGTTGTCTTATTGCTCCAACTATCACTCATTTGCGGACGGGCGAGAGCACAAACAACAGCACAGTATGCTATTACAGAGAGTATGAACGGCAGATGACGCAGATAAACCACCGCCTGTTTTGGAGCCTTTTCAAAAGCCTCTGTAGTTGATATTGTAAGATTAGCCTTGAATGTATCCTCTTTTAAAATGTACCATACTATAAGTGGCACAAGCAGGATTAGCATCAAGAACCATAGCGGACTTGCGAACGTCATACCTCATCCTCCTTTCCTACATTATCTGTCTGAGGCTGAGCCTCATCTTCATTGACAATCTCCTGCGGTTTTGTCTTCTCAACAAAGGCAAATGCGCTAATCATAGAGCGATTGTTATCATCTTCCATCGGGATATACTTTGCAAACTTAACTAAATCAGATAGTTGCAACATATCCTTAAGCATAGCGCGCACCTGCTCAAACTCTGGATTTCTCTTAGTCAGTTCCAAAATCTGGTCAGTTGTAAGTTCCATTGCGTTAATAGAGAACTGTTTGTCAATATACTCACGTATCACATCAGTAACCTGGGTGTAGAAACCTTTAATGTCACTCTGCCAGGCCTTTGACTCCTTTATCTCCTCAAGACGCCGCAGGGCAATTACATACGGCGGAATAACAGGTTCCTCCTTATGCGGAATAATTGTCACCTTTTTCTTGAATACATACTTCATAAGAATGTACGCCACAGCGGCAAGTACCACAAGAACAAGCAGAACTATGCCTGCCCAATAGAAGAACTCAGTCCAAGAGAATGGAGGGTTCATAATATCCTTTACAGGGTTTATGTCTGACTCTGCCTGCACCTGCACACGGTCAACCACCAAGCCCAACGGTTTTGATGATGCATACTCACTCTCCGATTCAAACTTCTGTGCTGGTATAAAGTAAAATCCACTGTCAAATGCTGTTACAATATACTCAAGATTAACTTGTATTCGTCCGTCTCCTAAATCAACAGTATCTGGCTTAACCACCTCAACAAGGTCAACACCTTTTGTTACAGTATCAGTAAAGAGGGGGCAACTTACCTTGTCATCTTTATTCTGAGTAAGTTCATAGCGTAGTCTGGCTTGGTCTCCCATCACCATCTTTGACGGTTCTATCTTACCATATACGCTTATATCCGCATTAACACTCAATGCAAATAGTAGTGCAGAAAATAAGGTTAATAATATTATTAGGTTTTTACTCATATTTTATTGGTTAATCGGTTAACTGGTTAATCGGTTAATCGATATATCTACTTTCGGTTCACCGATTCACCGATTCACCGATTACGGCTACGCCGTGATTATGGGCTTCGCCTCAACATACAAACAAGTTTGTCTGTGTTCGGCTTGCACCATAATTCACCGATTCATAACTTTTCACTTTTAACTATTCACTATTGTTAAAACTTCGTTTTAACCATGTTACTTCGTCATTCGGCATAGAAAGTTTACTTTCTCTGCTCTCATTCCTAGTAACAGTCTCCTTTATTTCATCCTCTCATTCTAAACAACGATATCAACGCTTTAACATAATCATCTGATGTTGAAACACTTACCATATCAACACCACTCTTTGAGAAAGAGGTGGTTATACGCTCCTGACGGCCACGCCACTTCTCCTCATACAAGCGACGCACAGAACTGTTTGAGGTATCAACATATATGACTTTCCCTGTCTCAGAGTCTACAACCTTCAACAGCCCGACATCGGGGAGATAGGTATCCTTTACATCATATACCTGCAAGGCAACCAAATCGTGTTTTCTTGAGGCAATCATAAGTGATTTCTCAAACTCAGGGGCTATGAAGTCTGATATAAGGAATGCTGTGCAACGTCTCTTAATAACATTGGTGAAATATTGCAACACGCAAGAAATATCACTCTTCTTACTCTCAGGTTGGAACTCAAGCAACTCCCTTATGATATATAGAATGTGCTTCCTGCCCTTCTGCGGTGCTATGAACTTCTCAACTTTGTCTGAGAAGAAAATGACACCAATCTTATCATTATTCTGAATGGCGGAAAAGGCAAGGGTGGCGGCTATCTCTGTTATCATCTGACGTTTGGTGCAACCTTCCGTACCAAACACTCCACTACCAGAAACGTCAATAAGCAACATAACAGTAAGTTCCCTCTCCTCTTCAAACACCTTTACGTACGGGTGGTTAAAGCGGGCGGTAACATTCCAGTCAATGCTTCTGACATCATCGCCCGGCTGATACTCACGCACCTCAGAGAACGCCATTCCCCTACCCTTGAAGGCGGTATGATACTGCCCCGCAAAGATATTTTGTGACAATCCTCTGGTCTTTATCTCAACCTGACGAACCTTTTTCAGTATCTCACTTGTTTCCATAAAACAGTTGACAATTGACAGTTGACAGTTGACAGTGATAATTGTCCACTGTCCACTATCCACTGTCCACTATTAAGGTACTTCTACTGCATTAAGTATCTCTGACACAATCTCCTCTGAAGTAAGGTTGTTTGCCTCTGCCTCATAACTGATGCCAATACGGTGGCGTAGGACATCGTGGCAAACGGCACGTACATCTTCAGGAATTACATAGCCTCTATGCTTGATAAAGGCGTATGAGCGGGCGGCCTGTGCAAGTGATATAGAGGCACGAGGTGAAGCCCCGAATGAAATCATTCCCTCAAGATTTTCTAATCCGTATGCCTTAGGGTCACGTGTGGCAAACACAATATCA
>JAZLIE010000051.1:0-10952 GCA_045617165.1 Candidatus Enterocola sp.
TTCATTGGAATATTCAGCAGGTATGCAGTATAAAGGGAATGATAGTGCTGTTAAAGAACAAGTAGGTGTTTTGAACCAAATGAATGGTGTTGAGAATGGTCAGAAAGTGTTATCCACACTGATTAATTCTGATAAAACATATAACATAACAAATGGCAGAAGTGCTAATGGTACAGCTGGTACTATAGAAAATAACAATGGAGCGACGGTAAGAATGAATAATGAGAATGATTTTATATCCGTTTCTCATGAGTTGTTCCATTGTTATCAATATGACAAAGGTCAGGGAGGACAATCAATTCATAATGAGGTAGAATCGTATTTATATAGTACATCCTTATTCTATTCTGTTTATGAAAACATAGGAGTAGCACACTCTTTTTACACTGGAATTTCTGGTTCTACGGATGCTTTTGCTTTTGAAAATGCTACCCGTCATTTGCAATTTGATAATTCTTTTTCAAATGAGCATTTTAATACGGCTGTTTCTTTATTTAAAAAGAATTCAGGTGTTAATGCCTCTGGCACATATGATGCTTATCCATTAAGGGGAAACAATCAGAGAACAAGTTTACTTAAGTCATTTTATCCATTAGTTCCATAAATTTAGAGATATGCGGAATTTAATTTTTCTTTTTGCTCTGTCAGTTGTTCTTAGTTCTTGTGCCTCCCGTCATTCAATAGTTGATCCTATAGAGACAAGGTATAAGTTTGATTGCATTCCTATTACAGTGTCAGACTCTCTTAACGAATTTAAGGGAGGCACTCGTGCCATTGTATCGCTTAAAATTTATCTGACAGAGATAAACGGAGATTCTCTTGGTGTAAAGGTTACTAATGCAATTCCTCAATCGGTGATAATATTTGATGATAATAATAAAACGGTTGTTGAACGTAATTTAGGAGATAAGCCAATGCCAAAGTTTGTGCTACAAGTTATAACAGCAATCAAACAATGTAATGTTACTATTGAACATTATAACGAACATCTTTTCCTAAAGAGTGTTATTGGAGCATTCACTGTTATTCAAAATAAGAATGACGAAACAAAGGATTAATGAGCCGTCTGACAAACGCCAGTGGTATGTCAACGGAGCATAACTCAGACGGAGGAGATGTGTTCAGTTCCTACTCAATGGGTATGGATTACAACATAATGTCATCACCGCTGTTATATGATTTGACAATTACCACCACAAGTGGTACAAAATCCACAAAAAATGAGTACCTTTATAGCGAAAATCAGCCTGGCGCGCCAGTAAAGGTGGGGGAGACTGATTACAAGTATGACGCATCAGGCAACCCTGTGTCAATGCGTGGCGGAGATTCAGACCGCACGCTTAAGTATGATGCGGAGAACCGTCTGAGAGTAATAGAAGATACACAGAACAGCACAATGAGCCTATATACATACAACCATACGGGAGAACGCTCACTCAAACGCTACGGAGCGTTCAACACCGCATACCTGAACGGAGCATACGCTGGCTCAGGTCTTGACGGTCTGACCCGCTACAGTGCGTATATAAGCCCTTACTATGTGGAGCACGGCACAGGCGTAAATGCAAGTAACGCTACCAAGCACTATTACATTGGTACTGGGCGTCTTGTCAGCAAACTTGTGACTGAGAAAGGCGGCAAGGAAGATGTTAAGGATGAGGACACATACTACTATTTCACAGACCACTTAGGCAGCACAACCCACATAACGGACAAAGGAAGCAAGGTAGTGCAGTACGCCGCCTACACACCGTATGGAACGTTATTCAGTGAATACAAGAGCGTAATGCCATACAAGTTCAATGGAAAAGAACTTGACCAGGAGACAGGCTACTATTACTACGGTGCCCGCTACTATGACCCAAGTGCGGCACTATTTTTAGGAGTTGATCCCATAGCAGATAAATACCCTTATCAAGGAAGTTACGTGTATGCGGCTGGCAATCCTGTCAGATTTATTGACTATTTTGGATTTGGACCCACAGAACGAGTGGAGGCGGCTCGTCAGATGACAGGTATTCCATACAAACAAGAAACTTCTACGGAATTAAGAACTTCCGATACAGCTGAAGCAATGGAGTATATGGATTGTTCAGAATTAGTGAGTAGGGTTATGGCGGCAGACAATATTACATCAGGAGTAGAGCACCTTACATCAGGCGGAATATATGATATGCTTTCCTCAAATGATAATTTCGAGTCTTCTACAACAGGTCCGGAATTTGGAGATATTGCTGTTTGGAAAGGTCATATTGGTATTGTTACTGAAGTGAGCGGTGAGAAATTTAAGATGGTGCATGCTAGAGGAGCAAACAAGTTGTCCGCTGAAAATAATAATTTTGCATCTAAAGAACAGTATAGTTCTGCAACTTTCAGAGGCTTTTTTAGGGAAACGATGACTTATGACGGTGGGGAATTGAGAACCATTGAAGTAAACGGCAAGCCAGGATTTTCGAGCAAAAGCATCCAGTTAATTAATGTTGAGAAGATTAATGTATCTATTAAAAACACTTATCAGTCACAAAATGAATAACAAATTGGGAATTACGATTTTGATAATTATTGAGTTATTTTTATTGTTGCAAGTATCCTGCATAAATAGGTCTGAAATGACAAATAAAAAGACTGAAGCGTATAAAAACAACACAAAAATTATTCAGGATAATAATGTTTCAAACGGAGTTAAATCATTAAAAGAATGTACTGACTCCATTTTGAATTCAAACATAGATGAAATGATAATTGATTCGCTAGATGCTATTAATTTTAAAATTAGGAATAAATGCATCTATATTGTAAACGCAGATTATGTTTTTTATCCATTTGGCACTATGCTTGATTATGATGCTTTACAAAAGAGGTTTAAAGGCTATGAAATTATTCAAGGTGAGTTTAACGGTGTGAAGACATATAATGTAACCAATCAAAATGACACTCTGTTATTCTATTTCGTGAAGACATATCGCTATTCTTGGACCTGTATGGAGATTGTGAAAGCATCTATCAAAAGCAACATTATGATACATGATATAATACATGTTGGAATGACAAAGTCCGAGTTATGTGCGGTGTATTCAGGGATACAATGTGAGATTCTCAATGATGTTGACACGTGTGCTTTTTGCTCTAATGTGGATGATGTGTGTATGAATTTGATGTTTTCTGAGAATATTCTTGAACGTATAGAATTTATTACAGATTATGTTATGCAACAATCAAGTATTCATTAAATTTAGGGTGGCAGAAAGGAACTTGATTCGGGGACAGGACTATATTATTACGGAGCAAGGTATTATGACCCAGGTGCGGCACTGTGGCTTGGAGTAGATCCGCTGCAAATGAAATATCCAGGGGTTAGTCCGTATGTATATTGTCATGGGAATCCGGTGGTGAGAATAGACCCGGATGGGAGAGATGATTATGATTTAAATGAAATCGGTAATATTGTTGCAAGAAGAGAAAACAAAACAGCAGACACATTCAGTTTTGTTGATAAAGACGGAAACAAGGTTGGAGAATCACTAAGTTTTGAATACGGCACAGTAGAAAACACAAGAACTCAAAAAATAAAGGGAGGTTCCATGGATGTTTACAAAGTGCGTGGTGATGACAACGCAAAGAAGTTGTATGAGTTTGTGGTTGACGGCACAAAGGGAAATGCAATTGAATGGTCTTGGTTTGAAACAGGAGAAGTCGGCAATAAAGGATTGAACTTTGTAAGCACAAGTCACGAAAGGAATACTGATAGAAGTGCAAAAAAAATGTTTCTAAAACAATTAGTTAATGGATATTCAATAAGAAGTTATATTCACAATCATCCTAGTGGTATTACTGTTCCATCAGGAGGTGATGTGGGTGTCTATGGAATTATGCTTGATAAAATAGATGAAAATGGAACCGTTAAACCTGATTTCTATATTTACGATGGAAAGAGTAAATACGACAAATATGATATGGACTAGCATTCGTATTATTTTGATCATGCTTGGTCTGCTTTGCCAGTCTTGTGTAGACAATAACCAAAAAAAATCGGAGAATATTGTTTCTACTATTTTTGAATATAACGGTGAAAACATTCAATCTTCTTGCATTGGAAATCAGAAATGGATGTGCAACAACCTATCTTCTGAAGTATTCCAAAATGGAGATTCTTTACGATTTGTAGATTATACGGTATGGAAAAATCATCTAAATGACACTATTCCGTTAGGGTGTAAGTATTTGTATAAAAATGAGAATAACGAAATGGTGTGTGCCTATTTGTATAATTGGTATGCTGTCATTGATTGTCGAAAGCTTGCGCCTAAAGGGTACAAGATAGCTACAGTTAATGATTTTGAAATCTTATTTAGAAATGTGGAAAAGCAATACGAAAGATTGGATGTATTGGTAGGAGCAAGTAGTAAAGACTCTATTTTTTGCGATAACGTTGTTTTTTTTAATGAATCATCAGAATGCAAAGTTATCAGGTCTGCCAAAAAGAGAAAAAATATATATTGTTTTTGGACAAATTCGGTTGATCATCAGCAACTTCAGGTTGTGTACATGAAGAATGGTCATTTGGAAACAGGTGAACCATGTAATGTGTTTCCAGCGTTTGATGAAATGTCGCCATCTATCGCTATGTCTGTTAAATGTATTAAAGACACTATTGTTATACAATAGTTACTGGTATAATTTGTATGATTTTGTGATGTCAGTGTTTATCTCCACAATCATTTTAATGTCTCTGCGTTCATTTTTGCCCAAGGCCCAAACACCAAGTCTGATGCTGATGGATATTATGTCATATTTCGCATTAAGAGTCGTAGGTTGTGAGTTGCGTCGTTTAAACGGCTGCAAAATTAAAAAACATTTCAAATCAAAAAATCAAAGAACACTTATAAATTATTAAAATTCAATCATTTGAATATAGTGTATAAGAAATTAACGCATCAGTAATAATTATTAATTGTTAATTAAAATGAAAGTAAAAATTATTAATAAATCATCCAACCCAATGCCGGCGTATGCCACAGAGCAGAGTGCCGGAATGGATTTGAGAGCGTCATTAACAGAGTCAGTAACCCTAAACCCAATGGAACGCAGGCTTATACCTACGGGGCTCTACATAGAACTGCCCGCAGGCTATGAGGCACAGATACGCCCACGCAGCGGATTGGCGCTAAAAAAGGGGATAACAGTGCTAAACACGCCAGGCACCATTGACGCAGACTATCGTGGAGAGATAGGAGTCATACTCATTAATCTTAGTACGGAACCCTTTGTCATAGAGAATGGAGAGCGCATCTGCCAGATGGTAATAGCACGCTATGAGAGTGCTGAACTCATTGAGGTAACAGAACTCTCAGAGACAGAGCGTGGTGAGGGCGGATTCGGACATACAGGAAAAAAATGAGAAGAGCTGCATACATATTACTTCCATTGTTGCTGATAGCGGCGGTGACAAACGCAAAAAAGAGCGTTCCATCACTCACTGACACGCTAATCTATCAGCGTGACTCACTATTTATTGAGGGCATAAGGCTTAAGAACCTCAATTACAGTGATAGTGCCATAGTGGCGCTACAGAGAGCCGACTCAATAGACAGCCAAAATGCCGCCATCTGTTATGAACTTGGCAACCAACTACTTAAAAAAGATTTTGACAGAGCCTACAAATATCTTGAGAAAGCATCAGAGTTATCGCCGGATAACTACTACTATCAAAAGAAACTTATAACGGCAAACCTCTACACAGGGAATCTGAACGCCGCCATATCGGGGTATGAGAAACTGCTCAAGCGTTATCCTGACCATGAGGGAGACATCTATGACCTTGCCGGGCTATACGTCAGGGCAGGAGAGTACAAGAAAGCCATACAGACATACGAGCGCCTTGAGAGGCTGACGGGAACAGACCGCTACGTATCAATATCAAAAGTAGGAGTATATCTTGAACAGAAAGATTTAAAATCAGCCATCAAGACACTTGACCGCCTTATAGAGGAGATGCCGCTTGACGCATCGCTCCACGCTTACAAGGGTGACATCTATATGGATATGAAAGAGATAGACCTTGCAAATGAGTGCTATCTGAAGTCATTGGAACTGGATTCTCTTAACGGATACGCCATAGAGTCACTATATATGTACTACATACGCACAGGAGAGGAGGACAAAGCCACCGAGTATTTGAAAAAGATATTCACATCAACAGACATACAATTCAACACCAAGAAACAGTACCTGAACCAGATAGTCAAGTACACAGCCGCAACCAAACGTCCGTTTGATGAACTTGAGCCATACTACAAGGCAATGCTTGAGGCTGAGTCAGAGAATGCTGAGGCACGCCTGCTCTACGCAGACTACCTTACAAATATGAAACGCCCCGATGAGGCTATTGAAGAGTTACGCTCAGCCATCTATGTAAACCCGCAGTGCAAGGAGTGTTGGGAGTTCCTGCTCTATCAGGTAGCGGAGAGTGCCGACACCGTTATGGTGGAGAAGACCCTTGCAGACGCGATGGACGCCATACCAGAGAGTGCTGATTTCTACTACTACAGCGGCGTATGGAACTACAGTGGGGGAAATAGTGAGGTTGCACTCGGTTATTTGCTCAAGGCAGACAGCATAGTCACGGCATCGGGGAACAAGGAACTCACTGATGATAACCGCAAGACACTATGGAACTACCTATTTAACTACTATTATGAAAGAGGGGACAAGGAGCGTTACTACCACTATTTGGAGAAGTGCGTAAACGCCTTCCCCGATGACATTATGACACTCAATAACTACGCCTATATACTTGCAGTGAACAATGATGACATAGAGAAGGCGGAGAAACTGAGCAAAAAGACCATAGAGAAGGAGCCGTTGAACTACATATACCTTGACACCTACGCATACATACTTATGAAACAGGGCAAACTCACATACGCCAAGTTCTATATAGAGCAGGCTATGGAGTATATGAAATCAGACCCCGATGCCGTAGTATATGAGCATTACGGAGACATTCTCTTCAAGACAGGCGATGTGGATAAGGCAATGGAAATGTGGCTCAAGGCGTATGGTATGGAGCGTGAGGGGCTTGACAAAGAGAAGTTAGGTAGGAAAATAGAAAATAAGCAATATGTTGAATAACAAGTATTTGGCAATAGTTTTAACAGTCATTCTAACCCTTGCCCTTGCAGGGTGTAAGAAACAGAAGTACAGCGGAGAGCAGTCACCAGGCACAGGCTCTGACGCAGGTCAGGCTACGTGGTTTGTACCTGAAAATCAGAATTACAACACAATGAAGGCAAAAGCGTCACTCTCAATATCAAACCTCAGTTTGCTTGGCGGAGTCAAGGCTAATGTGAGTGTTGCCGTAGGCAGAGCGCTTATGATATCACTACAGCCGCTCTTAGGCATAGAGATGTACCGTGTAACATGCACCCAAGACTCCATAATATTCATTGACAAAATGACCCGCAGTTATGTGGCAGAACCATACAAATATTTCACAGACAAGAACTTCAACCTGAACTATGATATGATAGAGGGGTTGCTCTGCAACCGCTACTTTGACCCGCTTAAAGAGAACTACAAGAGTATGACCATAAAGAGTCAGGGAACAGACTCCGTATTCCACTGTCAGGCACCCAACTACTATGTGGAGTTCTTTGTACAGAATACAATAAACCGCACACTCTTCTCCACAAATGACGGAACAGAGTATGTGCTTGCAGACTATAACAACTTCCAGACAACAGGTGGATACACCTTCCCTATGGCAGCCGTCTGCTCCCTCTCATCCAAGAAACTATCATTCTCAACAAACATAAACTTTGAGAGCGTGGAGTTCAATAAAGATGTTACAATAGTGTCAAACATACCATCGGGGTACAAGAAAAGCGTTTTTGAAACAATGTTTAAATAATTAGTAAACCATCTCCGTCATTTTGAACGGAACGTAGTGAAGTGAAAAATCTTTAAATAAATAATTCAAAATCTACTATAAAGGTGAAAAGGAGTTATATAATATTTACCTGCTTGGTGCTGGCTTTGTCAGTGTCAGCACAGAGCGTTGAGGAGTTGCAGAAACGTAAAGAGAGGGCCCTCAAGAACCTTGAGGCAACGTCAAACCTTATAACAGAAAACAAGAAGACAACGCAGAAGACAATGTCGGCAATCAACCTGCTCAAAGCGGAGATTAAGGAGCGTAATGTGGTAATAAACTCCTTGAACTCAGAGGTCAACGCCATAAACCGTCAACTTGCCTCACTCAGGGCTGAGATAGCCTCACAGCAACGCCAGCTTGAAGCCCTTAAGAAGGAGTACGCCGCATTAATGTACCACCAATACTATAAGAAAGGAAAGTGGGACAACCTTATGTTTGTACTTGCCGCAGATAACGTGGCACAGAGTTACCGTCGTTACCGTTACATAAAGCAATACTCAGAGTACTGCACGCAAAAAGCGGCGGAGATAGCAAAAGTTCAGGCTGAACTTGACATAAAACTTGAGGAGGCGGAGCGTATCCGTCAAGAGAGAGTGGAGGTGCTTAATGAACGCAAGCAGGAGAACGCCAAACTGCAGTCAGAGAAGAACAAGCAAGACAAACTTGTAAAGGGACTCAAGAAAAAGGAGAAGGAACTGAAGGCTCAACTCAAGAAACAACAGCAGATTGCAGATAAACTCAACTCACAGATTGAGAAAAAGATAGCCGCAGAGGCAAAGAAGGGCGCCAAAGGCAAGGGTGGTGAGTATGTGCTTACAAAAGAGGAGAAACTTGTTTCAGGAAACTTTGAGAAAAATCAGTTCCGCCTGCCGTGGCCAGTTGACAAAGGTTTGGTGGTAGGAGCCTTTGGCGTGCAACCACACGCTGTACTTGAGCACGTCACCACAAATAACAAGGGAATCTACATACAGTCACCTGCGGGAACCAAGGCACGTGCCGTCTTTGAGGGAGAGGTTACCCAATGCTTCACCATACCAGGCAGTAACACCACAGTAATAGTCAAGCACGGACTCTACCGCACAGTCTATTCCGGATTAAGCAAGATTTATGTAAAAGCGGGAGACAAGGTTAATGCTAAGCAAGATATAGGAGTAATCTATTCAGACCCCGATGAAGATAACAAAACAGTCCTCTACTTCCAAGTCTGGAAAGACAAAACCGTACAAAATCCAGAAATCTGGTTAGCAAAGTAAATGAGAAATAAGAAATAAGAAATGAGAAATTTTGGAGTAGCGAGGGCAGAAGCCAAGTTTACTTGGATTATGCCGAGTCACGACAAAATTTCTCCTTTAAATATTAGAATTTGCTGCGCAAATTCTAATATTCTGCGTTCTTCGGGGTGCGAGGGAATGGAATAACGTCTCTGATATTCTGCATACCCGTAACAAAGAGCATAAGACGCTCAAAGCCAAGCCCGAAACCAGCGTGAGGGCAGGAGCCATATTTACGAGTGTCAAGATACCACGTCATATCCTTCATAGGAATGTGAAGTTCATCAATACGCTTCATAAGTTTCTCATAACTCTCCTCACGCACACTGCCGCCAATAATCTCACCAATCTGAGGGAAGAGAACGTCAGTACCCTGAACAGTCTTGCCATCGGAGTTCTGCTTCATATAGAAAGCCTTAATCTCCTGAGGGTAGTCAGTCATAATAACCGGGCGGCGGAAATGCTCCTCCACAAGATAGCGCTCGTGCTCAGAGGCAAGGTCGCAGCCCCAGAAAACAGGGAACTCAAACTTCTTACCATTTTTAATAGCCTCCTCAAGAATCTTAATACCCTCAGTGTAGGGCAGACGCACAAACTCAGTCTCTGCAACAGCCTTCAAACGCTCTATCAAACCCTTGTCAATCATCTGATTAAGGAACTCAAGGTCATCCATACAGTTGTCAAGAGCCCACTTTACGCAGAACTTCACAAACTCCTCCTCAAGGTCCATAAGCTCATCTTTGTCCATAAAGGCAATCTCAGGCTCAATCATCCAGAACTCAGCAAGGTGACGCGGAGTATTTGAATTCTCGGCACGGAAAGTAGGACCAAAAGTATAGATGGCACCCAGAGCCGTAGCGCCAAGTTCACCCTCCAACTGACCTGATACCGTAAGACTTGTAGGCTTTCCAAAGAAATCACGGCTGTAATCAACCTCAGGGTTTGAGCCCTTTGCTATGCGGTTGAGGTCAAGAGTTGTAACCTGGAACATCTGTCCCGCACCCTCACAGTCCGATGCCGTAATAAGCGGCGTATGGAAATAGTAGTAACCCTTGTTATGGAAGAAAGTATGAATGGCGTAAGCCATATTATGCCTCAAACGCAGAACAGCGCTGAAGGTATTTGTACGCGGACGCAGGTGCGCTATACCACGCAGATACTCCATAGTGCAACCCTTCTTCTGCAGAGGATAAGTATCATCGGCAGTACCGTAAACCTCTATGCTACTTGCCTGAACCTCAACACTTTGCCCCGCACCCTGAGACTGCGTAAGCACCCCTATGGCACAAATGCAGGCACCCGTGGTAACCTCTTTCAGACTCTCCTCCGCAATCTTCTCATAATCAACCACAATCTGCAGGTTCTTAATAGTTGAGCCATCATTGAGGGCTATGAAACCAACAGTCTTGTTACCACGACGGCTTCTAACCCAACCCTTTACAGTAATCTCCTTACCAAACTCAACGCTTTTAAGCGCATCAATTACCTTAGTTCTCATTGCTTTTATTTTTTAGAGAATGCAAAGATAATAATTTCTAGCCATAGGCTACCAAAATAGAGTTAAAATCAAAATTTTTTTGCATATTTGCAAGATAATTTAATAATGTAGCATTAGTACTGATGCGTTAAATTTTTATAAAAAATCAAATAAAGAAAGTTCTTTGACATTTTGACTTGAAACAGGCATATCTGTTTTTGAAATCAGTTCTGGCAAGTATGCTTTTTCTAAAGCGGAAACACTGATGACTGTG
>JAZLIE010000052.1:0-6460 GCA_045617165.1 Candidatus Enterocola sp.
TTTTAATTTTTTAGTTAATATTTTTTGTTTTTATAAAAATTTTATATCTTTGCAGAAATAAAACATCACAGGACACCGTATGAAGACACCAAATTTATTTTTGTACTTCTGTGTCTTGTGAATTATAAATAGAATCATAAAAGTTGGGTGGGGTACGCTGCCGATTTTATGGTTCTATTTTTTTATTTCCCTTAATGAAATATGTGTAACACAATATTGAATGTATTTTGCACCATCTTTATATGGGTTAAACAATTCTCCAATAATTAATTTTGCATATCCGTATGTTTTAATCGGACAAATAAGCAAGTGCATTTGTTTGTATGAACTTTGATTTCTACTATTAGGTACTAAAGATTTAATATAAATAGCATTTTCAATAATATCAGCAACATTTATTGCATACAAAGTTGATTTAACACATAAACTTGCGTGTTCTTTTGTTTCCTTTATACTCTTCTTTTGAATAAAAACATCTTGATTTAAAGCCTTACAAAAAATAGGTTTTTTATTATATTTCATTGACTTTGCAATTAAATTCTTGCGTTCTTTTATTGCTGAAGCACCTGTTTTAATAATAGGTGTATTTTGCAATTTTATTTTATTTGCAGAATAAATCTTATGTCTATCACTGTTAGTATAATGTTGCGTCTTTTTCATAATCTTAAAATGGCAGTTCCTCCTCTACCTCAGTTTCCTTATAATTATTATAAGTTTTATCAGCATAGTTTTTACCTATTGTTGAGGTTTCCTCCATATAGTTTTTGTATTTAATGGCGTTATCTCGTGGGTTGTACTTTAGAATAAGTTTCTTTTCCAATGCCGCCGCCTGTTGTGCGGTGCAGTAAACAATTCTAACTGTATATTTACGCCTCTTTAATTCTGTGGCGTATGTTGTTACTTCCTGGTATGGGTGTCGCCAAGATTCAAAGTGCCTGTACAATGTTTTATACAAGTTTTTGCCTGAATATCCAACATATACCAATTTACCATCTTCTTTTATCAGATATACACCACTCCTGTTTAGAGATTTCTTAAATGTGCATTTGCCGTTCTTATCATACGGCGGCAAAAATTTATAAACTTTCATACTACAGTTTTTTATCTTTTGAACTCTTGTTTGAAACAGGCTTAGCGGCTGCCGCCTTTTTCTTTGTATTGGCTGTTTCTTTAACAGCAACAAATTTGGCATTTTTTACCGTATGGTATGGTTTGGATTCCAACTTACCCTTATTATTCAGGAATAAGGAAAATTCCTTTAATAGTGCTTCTGCATCAGGCAGAACTTTATTAAAGTCCGTTACACTTAAATATGCAGTATCGGTTGTGTAGGAACTCCAACTCCTGCATAAAAATTGGTTGTTTATCTTTTGTTCTTTCAGTTTATATAATACAAATTGTTCCCAAAATCTTGCAAACACCTCAGTGCGTCTAAACCAATACTCACTATCAATAGACTTTTCAAGTTTTGCATAAGAAGCAGTTGTTTTGATTGTGTCAATAATCTTGTTAGTGTAGTATCTTAATTGACCGCCTGTATTGCCACTTAATACAGCGGCTGTTCTCCAACCACCTGACAGTGCAGAATGGTTTTTGTTTTGGTCTATATAACGCCCCATTATATAATCAAGAGCGTGTCCGTATTCGTGTGCCAAAGTACCTGAACCCTTAGTCTTGGAAAGGTTTATCATATTGAGGTCTGCCTCATAATGTGCTGCCGCCCTGCCTCCGTTACCTCTTGCACCAAAGGCCAGGCCTAACATATTATCAAATCCCAAATTTTTAGAACCCATAACTTTGGATAAATCAGCAAGTGAAGATTTTGCCGCTATAACAAAATCCTGACGGTCAAGAGCGTTGCACCAATTGCCAAATTCAAAACCTTTTAAATTGAATTTGGCTCGCAACTCCATAAGGTTTACCGCTTCGTTTTCAATATCAACGGCGTTGGATATTTTTGTTCTGTGGTTCTTCTCAACTTTTTTATCCTCCCAATATAACTTGGCTCTGCCACCTGTGCTTATTGATTCGTCTGTATCAGTGTACTTTGTTTTCATTTTGTTTATTTATTTGTAGTTAATCCAATCTTTCACTGCCTCTTTTCTAATGAATTTTGTTCTGCCGCTGCCCACTTTGCCTATTTGTTTACAATACAGGTATTCAACTTTTTTTGAACTAACTTCTATGTCAGGAACTTTAACAATATCAATAATCATAAACAAAACAGATAAGTTATGGTTACAGATATAAGCCCCTCTATTAAGGTTTAATTTTGCAGGTGCAACATTTTTAGTTGCTATATGCTGTTCCTGCTTTCCTAAATTACAGATTGGTTTTTGTAGTTTCATAATTATAATTTTAGTTAGTATGGTCTTTAGACCTTATATTCATTTCAAAATCCCCCTTTTTAAGAGCAATGGCGGCTTTTCCCTCTAATACACTTTTAATACAATGTGGTGTCAAGCACATAGGCACAATGGCTAATATTATTGCTGCCATTTGTATTACACTTTGATGTATTTCTCCCATAGGCGGCAAAATAAATCCCCACACACCTAAGCCTATTACCGCAATAACTGATAGTACAAATAACACCTTGCACACCGTATCAAACACAGAGCGTTTATTAGTTGCTTTAGTTATTGCCAAACCTGTAAAATGTTCTCCCTGTTTTTTCATTCTTAACTTCTTCTATAACACATTCAAATGGTAAAGAATCTTTATATTTGTTTATTTTATCTTTCAAGACCTCAGAACCTGTAAAAACATAACCTAATACACCGTCTTTGTTTATCTGCATTATTATTTTCTCCTTACCGTGTATTGTTACATTTTTAAATTTCAACACCTCTATTGTTTGTCCCAATATATCTGAAATATGATAATTGTGTCCATCGTAAAATTGAGGTGCTTTATCTTCTTCGTCTGCTATTTCGTTAAATTTCTTCATAAGGCAAATACCATATTCTGATTTTAAATATTTCTTTTTCAGGTTTATTGAATCTGCGTATTTTAGCAGACCTAAATATGAACCTATATAACATTTGAACGCTACACCCTCTTTACCTAATTTTCTTGCCTTTTCGCATTTTTGTTCAAACCTCAGTTTTGTTCTTTTTCTCAGTCTTGTATGTGTATGGTAAAAAACATATCCTACAACATCTATTCCTGTATCCGTTGGAAAAACCCTTAAATTAGGTTTAACAACTAACTTTAATTTTTCCAAGTATTCTACAATGCCTTTTAATATTCTCCATAATTCAGCCTTGCTATCTGACAATATTATAATGTCATCACAATACCTGAAATAGTATTTTGCCTTTAACACTCTTTTAACATAATGGTCAAACTGTGTTAAATACAGTGTGGCAAAGAACTGACTTGTATAATTACCAATAGGCACACCATCAGGGTGGCTGTCTATAATCTCATCAAGTAACGCCAAAAGTCTTTTATCCTTAATAGTCCATCTGACAATCTTTTTAAGTGTTTCGTGGTCTAAACTTTCATAGAAATGTCTAATGTCTATTTGCAGTGCGTATTGCGTACCCTCAACATCGTTTTGAAGCGTCTTTTTAAGTTTTCTTACAAATCCGTGTGTACCTCTACCCTTTAAACAGTTGTATGTATCAGCCGTGAATTTTCTTTCCCATATAGGTAAAAGAATATTCATACAGGCGTGTTGTACAATCCTATCAGGATAGAACGGCAAAGCACAAACAGTACGCTCTTTTGGTTCAAACACCTTGAATTGATAATAAGGACTTGTTTTAAAAGTGCCATTTCTCAATTCTTGCTGTAATTCAAAGACCTTTTGTTCCTGATTCGCTAAAAATCCTTTCAGTGATGCAGATTTCCGTTTAACATTCTTTTGTGCCTTTTTTGCGGCTAATTTCAGGTTATCAATACTTGTTACCTGTTCAAATAAATTGCTCGTACCTGCTCTTCTCACGGCTTTTAGCATTGGCCATATCGGGCGTTCATACAGTAACCTGTATTACTTGTGCGAATAGAGGCCTTATTTAATTTTTCACTTTTATAAAGTGCGGTTTGCATCAATTTGTTTTGACCATCTCAGTAGTCGCTTATTGCGAACTACCGCCCACATTGTTGTTGTTGCTGTTGTTGTTGTTGCCCACGCCCACATAGCCAACAGGAACACAGGAGCGGAGTTTATTGCTGCAAACCTACATTTTTCAATACCTTTATCAAGTGGCTTCTTTGGGGTTTTCCGCTCAGGGCGTAAGTTCCAAAAATGCCTATAGCATCAATCCTAAGGATTTCAGGATATGAATATATCGGGTGCGGTTGGTGTTCCTGGTGTTGTTCTTTTGGCACACAAAACAAACCTATGGAATCTATCCTAAGAAATTCAGGATATGAATATTGTGGGTGCGGTTGATGCTCTTGCTGGCGTTCTTTAGGCACACACAATAAACCTATGCTGTCAATTCTAATCATTCTTCCTGATTATTATTATTTTCAACAGTGTACAGGAACGGAATAGCCTTTAATCTTAACTGTACAAATATCAATGTATCGTTAAGTGGGCTAAATCCGTATTTTGCCCTATTCTTTGTTGCTGTTTTAGTATATACGCCCTGGTCCTTGCTTGCAACATCATCTCCATTATAAGAATCATATCTTACAGACGGATTCTGCTGATGTACCGCAAGTGTCATTGTACTTTCATTAATATTCGGGTTCTGTGAAATCATATAACCTTTAGTTTCACTGAAAATAATATCGTTTTGTGGCAAATCATAATAATGTATTCCTACAATTTGGTCTGTTATCAGTAATATAGGAATCCACATACTTTCCAATTTGTCAGGGTCTGTATTGTATAGGTTTGCCTGTGCCTGAGAGTTGAATAATCTTACCTCAAGTCTGTTGGCTGCATCATATTCAGTACCATTATTTGGCAGAACCTCCAAAAGTTCAACAGTTTCCTCTGTGTGCTGTTCATCGTACAGTCTTTTAAGGAAATATGTATTACCTGCGGCGGTAGTAATAACCGCACCTGTTGTATATTCAATCCATACCATAGAAGTTGAATTATACAGCAGAACACTACCCTCTTTTACTATATACCTGTATCCTGCCGTTATCTCATTAGATGCAGGAGTATCCTTCAGCCATAGTCTGTCGCCATCTAATGCTACGGCTTCTCCGTCATCAAAAGCAACAGTAGTGCCTGTAAGGTGTATATTACGACCTGTAAGTTCTGAGTTCCTATTTTTTTCTCCCATCAGACAATTAGACCAACGCCCTGCAATCTTAGGGTATTTGAACAGTTGTGAAGATGGTATTTGTCGTGGTCTTGTTGTTATTATGCCACCCTTAAAATCATCAGTCAAAGTAGGGTCATCAAAAGGTTTACTCCAAGTAATGAATCGTTTGCCTGTTATGCTGTCAGTGTCAAATTTGAGATTTCCTGATAGTTGTATATCCCCTGTTGCACTTTCATCAACTGTTAGGTCATCTGCGGTATCCATTTTATAGTCAAGTGCAGGAGTACCCCTCCAATCTGTTTCATAGTCTGACAGATAAGGAACGGCAGGACTGTTTTGATTTATTGATATATCAAATGTTGATAATTCAGGGTCAATGTAAGCATTTGAGGAATTTTCTTTGGAAACAATCTCTCCTGTAGTTGCATCACGCCAAACACAGTTAAGATTATTGAACAAAGGTGCATCATCGGCAATCATCAAACAAGTATCAAAGATATTTGCTGCATAACTTGCAGATGTGCTTTTATATTGATTTATCCATTCTGTTATGTATTGAGAGCAGGAAACATCTGTATGTATTGCCATATAATCTGCAATCTCATCAGATGTTAATTGGTGTGCTTCGCCGTCAACGGAAAGTGTTGCAGGTATTGTGAATTTTACATTTCTGAATACACAATGGTCAAAAGTAACAACACTTGCATTGTTGAAAATAACGGGCATTTCGCACTCATCAAACACACAGCATTTTTTGGTCTGATTCGCTCCACGCTTCCAAGTCCACACGCCCACAAATGTTTGACCGTTTCCATAACAGTATGATGCGTGGTTTGTTCCAAAATTCTGTTCTTTTGAATTTACGTCTGCATTCAGTTTTGGATATATGAAAGCACAGTGGTGTCCTGAACCAGTGGCGTATGATGTAAAAGAATCAACCAAAAGCGAACCACCGCCCACATAGTGGTAGTAGCTGTTGACGCTGTAGCCCACGCCCACAGAGCCAACAGGAACACAGGAGCGGAAATAAATCATATTATAAATATACTTAGCGTAAATGTGATAGCCCTCTTCATCATCACCAGCAACATTAGAACCGTTGCTTACCGCCCCACCTCTACCTGTCAGTCTTTTACCGTCAAACCAAGCAGCACCAAAAGAAACAGCATAAATTGCTATGCCATCATTAAGTGACGGAATCATCTCAGAAACAGGGCCTATTAGAG
>JAZLIE010000053.1:0-17368 GCA_045617165.1 Candidatus Enterocola sp.
TTCTTTGCCTCCACTTTCAGTCACAAGTTTTCTGACCAATCTTACCGTTCCAATGTAATAGTGCTTGGTAGCGTTACTTGCATTTGTACCTGTGCCGTGCTCCACATAGTAGGGGCTTATATACGCACTGTAGCGGGTCAAACCGTCAAGACCTGAGCCAGCGTACGCTCCGTTTACGTAGGCGGTGTTGAACGCTCCGTAACGCTTGAGTGAACGCTCTCCCGTGTGGTTGTATGTGTACAGGCTCATAGTGCCGTTCTGTGTGTCCTCTATTACTCTCAGGCGGTTCTCCGCATCATATCTAAGCGTGCGGTCTGAATCTCCACCACGCATTGACACAGGGTTGCCTGATGCGTCATACTTGTAATCAGTGTCACCAACCTTTATTGGTGCGCCAGGCTGATTTTCTCCGTAAATGTAAGCATTTTCCGTGGATTTTGTACCATTTGTAGAGGTAATTGTCAAATCATATAACAGCAGTGATGACATAATGTTGTATTCCATACCCATTGAGTAGGAACTGAACACATCTCCTCCGTCTGAGTTATGCTCCGTTGATATGCCACTGGCGTTTGTCAGGCGGCTCATGTCATCATATTGGTAGTTCTGGTAGTATGATGACTCGCTAACGCCCTTTATGCGTGTTATGTTGCCTACGGCGTCATAGCCGTAGGTGTTTGAGCTCAGTGCCTGATATATATATTAAATTTTGATGGTCAAACATGTCGCGTCATCAATTATAATTTCCTTTTTTAATGAGGCAATATCACCAGATATAAGTTCTTCTTTATGAGTATTATAGAATCCATCTGTACACAAATAAAGAATATCATTAGCCTGTATTGAAATGGACTTAATTGGAATTTCACCACGTAACCCACCTCCTTTCAGACAGCGAGTAAGCATCTTATGACCATAACCTATATCCATAACGTGATCTGTAGTGACTTGTAGAAGTTGATTTCCGCTATAAAGATAGAGCCTGACATTACCTTGCCAAGCAACCTCGCATATATCCTCTTTAATTATGAGAGCTGTTACCGCCGCCCCCATCTTGCTATGGTTAGCAAGACTAAGTTCACGAAGTTTTCCATCAGCATACACAAAAGCTTCTTGCCAAAGTTCTTTGTTATCATTGTTCTCCAAAACATATTCAACAATACTCTCACATACGCACTCAGCGGCTTCTGCTCCAAGCGATAAGCCCCCCATTCCATCAGCCATAATGGCAAGAGTACATCCTCCTAATTCTACCACCTTGCTGTAATCCTCGTTCTGACTATTATAGCCTTTCGTGAATAATTCTGTTATCATGTAGAAAGTATATTTGCGATGTCTTGAAATGCAAGTCTGATTTTTGAGTAATTTCGGACGTTACTACTGTTCGAAGAAGCCACAAGTTGCTGAATCAGTTTACTATCCTCTTCCAGCAAGAGTTCATTATTAATAAAACTCACATAATAAGTACAATGTACTTCAGAGAGCAGAGATTTCAACTCAGATGCTATCCATTGAGCTCCCGCAATAAAATCATCAAATGCTGGATCATCAGAATTGATTACTTGCTCTGGTGGTGGAAATTTATCAACAATAGAAGTCCAATAGAAATTCTCTATGATGTAGAACATATCTTTGGCATCTCTGTCCGTTTTCAAATGACGGTCTATCCAAGCATCAAGTTTTATCAGAAACTGACCACTTAACGATGCCATACGGAATCGCAAATTTTTGTCCACAATAATGGTGTCAGCATCCATCATGACATCATCAAAACATCTTACCGACATTTCCGGATTACTTTCCGGAGGCCATCCAATCACCTCATTGTTGGCAAGCGGACCAAACGGAACAATATCAACTTCATAGTCATTCGTTCCATCTTCTCCTTTGTAATAGAACTTCTGCTTGGCATATTTATCCTTTTTGAAATTATTCTGCTGAAGCAGGATAGACACCTTGTCAAACATATCCCAATTGTCAAGTGCAATGGCAACATCAATATCGGTTGTACGTCTTTTGGATGGTGGTACGCCCAAAATTTTCATAGCAATGTCTCTGGCACTTGCTCCAACAACATATAACTGGAGATTCAATTTCCCCATTATTTTTTGCAAAGCAGCTAAAGTCTCATACAGAGGGTCATTAGCAAACTCTGTTTTATCAATTTTATATTCCATTCCTTAATAGTCTTTGTGCAGCCTCTATTTGGCGACTATCACCACCATTCATTAGGTCTGCATAAATTATCAGTTTTGGTGCTATGTGGTTGCCATTTTCATCATTCCAAAACTTCTGATAAATAACAATGTCACCATCATCTTTTGGCATTACCATACCTGTTGTCATTAACATAGCACTTGGTTTTGATGTATATATCTCGAATGATCCAGGAACAAGATAACCATCTGTAAGGTTTGCTCCGCAATCACCACCCCAATACATACCATCTGGCAATTTCATTTTTTTCCAATTATCACGCATTTCTTCTGTCCTGAAGCTCATCCTCCTAAGCATCAGTTTAGACCTCATTGTCTGATTATATGCCCTAACCCAGGAATCAATCAGTTTGTCCTCATTAATAAGCTTTCTTCCCTTGTCTGTGAGCATAACAAATTGTCTTTTGGTCAATTCATCAATAGTATTCTTTATAGAACCAAGAGACATACCGGTCTCAGCTGAAATGGTACGATAAGTCTTTTCTATAAAGGATTTATCTGATACAAATTGATAAATAAGTTTGATTGCACCTTCTGACAAGACTTGATTCTTAATGTCATTCCTATAGGTGTTTTTTTGTCCTGATACATTCACGCATAAAAGGCCGTGCCTTATCATACAGTTTCCAGCATAATCAATCACACTTATTCCATTATCATATAGGATTTGCATAACAGATGGTTGAACATAACCCGTCACTAATAGCACAGGTAAGCTTGTAGCCTCACGAACAGAATTAGCCTGCTGTATAGTAAAAGAGAGATTTGAACTCATCTCAATGCTTTTGACTATTACGCAAAAGGTAGTATCAGCTACAGACAAGGTTTTGTCACAAAATTCAATTTTTGACTCTGTGTTTGAAACAACACAAACACCCAGCTTTTCTGAGATGTTTTTGCAAGCTTGAGCTATGAGCTCGTTTTCTTTAATTGATTCCATTGTTCAATATATTTATATGTTCATAAATTGATGAACAGTGCAAATATAATGAACAAAACTGAAAAATACAAATTTTTTAATTATTTTCATAAATATGACTCACTGTACAGGGAACTCTCAACTATTAGTAAATTTCGTTCCCCGTCATTTACTGTAGTGCTAACCTTAAACCCGTCCGACTGCCAATTAGCATCATTCAGAACATCAAGGGCTACATTGCCTACAGCGTAATTTGCGTTGTAGATGCCTGTGCTTAAATACAGTCCTTTCTCAGGCGTGAAAACAGCATCAACTTTATCTGTGGCGAACGTACACAGACATAAATTCAACAATATATATAATGTGTATATATAGCGCCTCATTCCAATTGATCTTATTTTGAAAAAACTTAACCTCAATGGTTCTATCAAGCATCAGTACAAAAAAATAAAAAAAAGTGAGATACTTCGCTAACGCTCAGTATGACGTTTCTAACTGATTCTCAACTTACGCCCTATTCTTAATACTGTTTTTGGTGTTATATTATTCAATTTACATATACGTGATACCGTAGTACCGCGTTTCTTTGCTATTCCTGAAAGGGTGTCGCCCTTGCGTACTGTATAGTATGATGTGCTGACAGCCTTATATTTAAATGTTTTGGCACAAATTGTGAGAACGCTGTCCTTTGGCAAACCTGTCTCAAAATCAATTACATCTGTCGGGCAGATGGCATTACCCACATACCGCAACTCATAATGCAGGTGAGAGCCGGTACTGCGTCCGGTGTTTCCGCCAAGTGCTATGGGTTCTCCGCTCTTCACCTGTGTGTCAGGCGTTACAAGCAGTTTGCTGCAATGTCCGTAGATTGTCTCAAGTCCGTTATCGTGGCGGACAAGGACATAATAGCCATACCCTTTGCCATACTTTGCTATACGCACCACCCCGTCAAATGCAGAGCGTATGGTATCACCGACTAACAGTTTGACATCAGTGCCATAATGGTAACGGTAACTACGCATACCAAAGTTTGAGGTAATCCTGCCAGGGAACGGATGCGTGTAACCACTCATATCAATATTAACCGTGTCTTTCATCTTGTACAAGTTTATGTTGTACGGATTAACCACACAGTTACTCCAGACTCTGTTATAGACGCCTTCATACAAACTGTCATTGAACACTTGGAAATGAGACACCTCCGCCAAACTGTCAATAAGCGCCACATTAGTTGAGTCTGCCTCAAAATCATCACCGGACTCATCAAACTCACTACTCTGCGCCTGATATGTGGTATCTTCCACAAACACTATATCCTCCACCCCGAATATATTGTCAATATCCTCAGCAACTGCCGCAAAAACCGTGCCAATAGCCAATATAAAACAAATAAATCTCTTCACGTTTCTAAACAATAAAGGTGCGAAGTTACAAAAAAAATTACAAAAAAAGCAGACAAAGAAGCACATAATTGCATATCTTTGCAAGCGTAAAATCTGGAGGGGTGCCAATTGGCTGAGATAATACCCTTATTACCTGAACCGGATAATGCCGGCGTAGGAATCAGTATCTTCACTTAGCATTGCGCTATTTCCTCCTCAAAATTTGTAACGCAATGTTAATCACAATCAACAACAAACTATTCAGGTGCACTGACGGTGACAGCGTAATCAACATACTTACGGCCGCTGGCATTGACACATCAAACATCGCCGTGGCTATAGGCAATCAGATAATCCCTAATTCTGAATGGAAGAGTGCCAAAGTTAGTGATGGGGCAAAGATCCTTGTAATCAAAGCAACCTACGGAGGCTGAATTATGTTCACCACTATTATAATAACGCCACCGCAGACTGTAGAGAATGAAACCGTAATATGCAACAACCTGTTTGCAAACGGACTTGAAATTCTTCATCTCAGGAAACCAGACGCAAAAGAGGACGAAATAAGAAACTATATTGAGTCTGTGGAGCCCTGTTTCAGGAATCGCATAGTTCTTCACAATCATTTCCAACTAGTTACAGAGTATGGATTGAAAGGCATACACCTCAAATCCACAATGACTGCCTGTTTTGCAAAATACAAAAACATAAAACATATCAGCATATCCTGCCACTCTTTTGAAGAGGTTGAGAATATTACCTGTAATCCTGCCTACGCCTTCATAAGTCCCGTCTTTGACAGCATATCAAAACCTGGTTATGCGGCAAACCACACCCTGCTTGACAAGATACGCATAACATCATCAAAAATTCCGTTAATCGCCCTCGGCGGCATAGATAACACCAATATAGCAAAATGCAGAATGTTGGGGTTTGCCGGTGCCGCCACCTTAGGTTATATATGGGATTGTCCGAACTATGTTTTAGAGAGATTCCGCACATTGCAAAAACCAACAGTCCTCTCTATCGCCGGTTTTGACCCTACCTCTGGTGCCGGAGTAAGCGCAGACATCAAAACCTCCGAATTCTGTGGAGTTTATGCAATGGGGGTTGTCTCCGCCATCACATTTCAGAATGCAAATCACTATGAAGGAACTGAGTGGGTATGCAAGGAGACCATAATACGTCAGATAGAAACAATACTCAAGGCTCATACTATTGAACTTGCTAAAATAGGGTTGATAGAGAACGCAGAGGTTCTACTGTATGTCCTGAAAACACTACACAAACACAATCATAATATAAAGATAATCTGGGACCCTATTATGAAAGCGACTATGGCAAGGAATCGCTTTCACGGGGAGGAACTTCGTAACCAACTTGAGAGTATAATGGATATGACAGACCTTATAACGCCAAACACAGAAGAGATGATTGCTCTGTTCGGCAATATGACGTCTGCGGAACTATGTAAGCTGGCTACAGAAAGGGAGTGTGCCATACTATGTAAAGGAGGAGACTCAAATGGAGAGGACTCTTCTGATACTCTTTTTATGACCGATGGTACAATATCCCAAAACCATGTATTCAGACTTCCCTTTGAAAAGCACGGAACCGGGTGTTTCCTCTCTTCCGCTATAATGGCTTATTGGGCATTAGGGCACACCTTACCGGAATCCTGTGCCAAGGCACAGTGCAAAACAACTGCATTCATATCATCAAATAACACTAAATTAGGGTTTAATACGCCTGAGCACAACACAGTGAGACAAATTAATGAATGCGGCATAATGTACATAAGTGATTATAGTATATGTCACACCATCGCCGAACAAGTGGAAGCGGTATGCAAAGGTGGAATAAGATGGATTCAACTTAGAATGAAAGATAGTACCGATGAAGATATGCTATCCACAGGCAAACTTGTAAAAGAGGTTTGTGACAGATACGGGGCGACTCTTATAATCAATGACAGAGTAACCATAGCAAAGACACTAAACGCAGACGGCGTGCATCTTGGGAAAGACGATATGAATCCACTGGAAGCCCGCAAAGTATTAGGAGACAACAAAATAATAGGAGCCACCTGCAACTCTTTTGATGACATTCAGGAGCGTAGTCATCAGAATGTGGATTATATAGGTTTAGGGCCGTTCAGATATACAACAACAAAAAAGAATCTAAGTCCGGTAATAGGTATGGAGGGGTATAAGAAACTGATATCAATGTGTGAGAAATCCGGTATCAATATACCAATGTTTGCCATAGGAGGAATCACCGTTGATGACTTTGCAGGAATTATGTCAACTGGAATGACCGGCATAGCACTCTCTGGCGATATATTAAGAGCAGATGACATTACGGCAAAAGCGAAACTATGTATTGATATGATAAAAAACAACAATCAAAATAAATTTTAAAAATGGAAAAACTATTTATTGCAGGAAAAGAGTTCAACTCCAGACTGTTTTTAGGAACAGGCAAATTCAAATCCAACCAGGAAATGAGAGATGCCATAACAGCGTCAGGGACAGAGATGGTTACAGTTGCAATGAAACGCATTGACCTGGATAACAAAGAGGACGATATGCTATGTCACATTCTTTCTCCTAACATTCAATTATTGCCTAACACATCAGGAGTACGCAACGCTGAAGAGGCTATATTCGCCGCTCAAATGAGTCGGGAGTCATTCAAAACCAACTGGCTGAAACTTGAGATTCACCCAGACCCACGTTATCTTCTGCCAGATTCAGTTGAAACACTTAAAGCGACTGAACAACTTGTAAAAATGGGATTCGTAGTACTTCCGTACTGCCAGGCTGACCCGACTCTATGCCGTCAGCTTGAAGAGGCTGGCGCCGCTACAGTTATGCCGCTTGCCGCCCCTATAGGAAGCAACAGAGGCTTGCAGACTCGTGAGTTTATAAGCATCATTATAGAACAGGCAGGTGTTCCTGTCATAATTGATGCCGGGTTGGGAACTCCAAGTCACGCGGCGGAGGCAATGGAGATGGGGGCGGGAGCCTGCCTTGTGAATACAGCTATAGCCATCGCCGGAAATCCGTCTGAAATGGCGAAAGCCTTCAAATTGGCTGTAGAGTCCGGACGTATGGCATACGAATCAGGGATTGGAATCACAGAATGCAACCAGAGAGCGTCAGCCACCTCACCATTAACATCATTTTTGAATGAATAAACTATGAAACACAAGATAACAGAAATACAATTCCCTGGTTCAGAGAAAATTTATATGTCAGGTAGACTGTTCCCCGATATAAAAGTAGGTATGCGTAAAGTTCCGCTTACCCCTACGGTAATCATTGATGACAACGGAGAGAGACATTTCAAAGAAAACAATCCTGTATATATATATGACACCAGCGGTCCGTTCAGTGACCCGGATATAGATATAGATTTAGAACGTGGTTTGCCTCGTATACGTGAGAAGTGGGTGTTGGAACGCGGGAATGTTGAAATATGTGACAGCGGAACATCTGATATTCAAAGTAGAAGATACAAGGCAAAACATAACAAGCAAGTGTCACAAATGTATTACGCAAAAAGAGGCGTCATTACAAAAGAGATGGAATATGTTGCCATACGGGAAAATATGAATTGTGAGGAGATGGGAATCAAGAGCCATATCACCCCGGAGTTCGTACGCAAGGAGATAGCCGCCGGACGAGCGGTACTTCCTGCAAATATCAATCACCCTGAGTCAGAGCCAATGATAATTGGAAAGAACTTTCTAGTAAAAATAAACACAAATATTGGAACATCTGACTCTTCCTCAAATATCGGAGAAGAATTAGAGAAGGCTATATGGAGTTGCCGTTGGGGAGGGGACACACTTATGGACCTCTCAACCGGTAAAAACATTACGGAAACACGTCAGTCTATTATCCGGAACTGTCCGGTTCCTGTAGGTACCGTACCTATATATCAAGCACTTGAAAAGGTTGACGGGCAGATTGAGAATTTGAATTGGGAGGTTTACAGAGACACTCTTATTGAACAATGTGAGCAAGGTGTTGACTACTTTACCATTCACTGCGGCGTCCGTCTTAACAATGTGCATCTGGCAGACAACCGTCTGTGTGGCATAGTAAGCCGTGGTGGTAGCATTATGTCAAAGTGGTGCCTTGTTCACAAGAGAGAGAACTTTTTGTATGAACATTTTGATGATATTTGTGATATTCTCGCACAATATGACGTGGCAATATCTCTTGGAGACGGATTACGTCCTGGTTCCACCTACGATGCCAACGATGTAGCCCAATTCGCCGAACTGGATACTATGGGAGAACTTGTAGAACGAGCGTGGAAAAAGAATGTGCAAGCGATTATTGAGGGACCAGGTCACGTTCCAATGCACAAAATAGCCGAAAATATGCAGCGTCAGATAGAGAAATGCCATAAAGCGCCATTCTATACACTCGGGCCTCTGGTCACAGACATAGCTCCCGCTTATGATAATATCACAAGTGCGATAGGCGCCGCCCAAATAGGCTGGTTAGGTACGGCAATGCTATGTTATGTAACGCCTAAGGAGCATCTTGCCTTACCAGACAAAGAAGACGTACGCATAGGCGTCATTTCCTACAAAATCGCCGCACACGCGGCTGATATTGCAAAAGGGCATCCTGGAGCCACTATCCGGGATAACGCACTAAGTAAAGCCAGATATGAATTCCGTTGGAAAGACCAATTCAATCTCAGCCTTGACCCGGAGCGGGCTCTGGAATACTATAAATCAAGGAAGCGGGAAGATGGTGAATTCTGCACAATGTGCGGCCCCAACTTTTGTGCAATGCGTCTGAGCCACGATGTTAGAAAATGCAAATAATATATGAATATGTTCAGTGATGAGTTAGAAAAGGTCTCTTGGGAGGAGACTAAAGAAAAGATAGAGTCAAAGAGTGACGCTGACGTACGCCGCGCTCTATCTAAAAGCAAATGTGACATTGATGATTTTATGGCTTTAATATCAACAGCCGCAGAGCCCTATCTTGAGCAGATGGCGGCATTAAGCCGAAAATACACAATGGAACGATTTGGGAAAACAATCTCAATCTTTATTCCCTTATATCTTACAAATTCTTGTGTGAACGGGTGTGTATATTGCAGTTTTCATTCCAAAAACAGAATGAAAAGAACTATACTTACATTTGATGAAATGGAGAACGAGTTTAAGGCGATAAAGAGACTGGCTCCGTTTGAGAACCTGCTTATGGTGACAGGAGAAAATCCGGTACTGGCAGGAGTCCCTTATATTGCAAAATCTCTTGATATCGCAAGAAATTACTTCAGTTCCTTGAAAATTGAAGTTATGCCTCTTGACACCGATGAATATGCTGAATTAACCTTACACGGTCTGACCGGGGTCATCTGTTTCCAAGAGACCTACAACCGTAAAAAATACCATATATACCACCCTTACGGAATGAAATCTGACTTTGAGTGGCGTGTCAATGGTTTTGACCGAATGGGTCAGGCCGGAGTTCACACAATTGGTATGGGGGTTCTTATTGGATTGGAAGATTGGCGCACAGACTGCACAATGATGGCAAGACATCTGCGTTATATGCAAAAACATTATTGGAGAACAAAATACAGCGTTAATTTCCCCAGAATGAGAAGTTCTGAAAATGGAGGCTTTAAACCCAATGTAAATATGAGTGACAGAGAACTCGCTCAGGTTACATTTGCCATGCGTATTTTTGACCACGATGTTGATATATCTTATTCCACGCGTGAGTCAATGAAAATCCGAGACAATATGTGCAAACTTGGAGTAACCACTATGAGCGCCGGAAGCAAGACAGAACCAGGAGGATACTTTACCTATCCGCAGGCTCTGGAGCAATTCCATATCAGCGATGATCGTACTGCTATTGAGGTTGCGGCAGCCATTCGTAAAGCTGGCATAGAACCCGTATTCAAAGATTGGGACTTAGTATTACAATAACAGACAGTATGCTCACACCTGAAGAGAGAGAGAGATTCTCACGTCATATTATTCTCAAGGAGATAGGATTTGACGGACAAGAAAAATTAAAAAAAAGTAAAGTTTTAGTAGTTGGTGCGGGAGGGCTGGGCTCCCCTGTGCTACTATATCTGGCGGCAGCCGGCATAGGTCACATAGGGATTATAGATGATGACATACTGAGTTTGAGCAACCTTCAACGCCAGATTCTATACAAAACAAATGAGATAGGTCTTCCTAAATGCCACTGTGCCGCAAAAAATATACTTAAACTTAATCCCGGTATCAAGATTTCAACCTACAACAACAGACTTTGTGATGATAATAGTCATGACATTATAACCAAATATGATATTGTGATAGACGCCACAGACAACAGGGAATCCAGATATGTCATAAATCAGGCCTGCCTCTCATTGAAAAGACCGATGATATACGGAAGTATAGGTGAGAACAGAGGTTATGTGGCACTGTTTACGTGTAAAGATAAAAGCACATCATACGAGGCTTTGTTTCCATATTCTGACAAAACAGAAACACCAAGTCAACCTATTGGCATAATAGGCGCCTTGCCTGGAATCATAGGGACAATACAAGCAATGACCGCCATAAAATACATACTAGGCGTACCTGTACTGGAAAACCAACTGCTAATTTTTGACGCAGAATCAATGGACTTTATAAAAGTTAATTCAGCCACAAAACATAGTTTTTGAGCATACACAACTGAAAATAGGCGAAATTTTTGTAACTTCGCAAAATATGATGCAACTCAATTCGCCTGTAATGTATCTGCCCGGAGTAGGCCCTAAGAAAGCCGCACTGCTTGAGAAGGAACTGGAAGTGACCACGCTTTCAGACCTTATCCACTGTTTCCCATACAGATACATTGACCGCAGCAAGTTCTACAAGATACGAGACATTGAGAGTGCCACTGCGTATGTGCAGATAAAGGGTGTCATTCTTGGATTCCGCCCTGTGGGTGAGGGTCGTGCAAAAAGGCTTGTGGCAACTTTCAGTGACGGTGAGCGGAGTATTGAACTTGTATTTTTCAAGGGGTTGAATTATATACTTGACGCCTATTCTGTTAATACAGAGTATATCATATTCGGCAAGCCGTCATCATTCAACGGCACTTACAATTTTGTGCATCCTGAGATAGAGAAGCCATCGGCTGACCGAATGACAGGTTTTATGCCCCTGTACCATACCTCTGAGAAGATGAAGAACCATTTTCTCAACTCCAAGGCACTGCAAAAACTTATATTGGTTGCACTTAAAAGCATTGACCGCAGTGCTATTAAGGAGACTCTGCCGCAGCATATAATTGACAAATATCACTTCCCGTCAGCCTCTGAGGCTTTGGTTCAGGCTCACTTCCCAAAGGATATGTCCACTCTTGACAGGGCTCTCGCAAGGCTTAGGTTTGAAGAACTTTTCTACATACAACTTGCCATACTTAAACAGGCTAATCAGTTTAAGAGCAAGGCTATGGGCTATCCGTTCCCTCTTATCGGTCACTATTTCAACACATTCTATAGGGAGTGTCTGCCGTTTGACCTTACTGACGCACAGAAACGTGTATTGCGAGAGATAAGAGATGACGTGCGTGGTCCCGGACAGATGAACCGACTGTTACAAGGCGACGTTGGCAGTGGTAAGACCATCGTGGCGCTGCTTAGTATGCTTATGGCTATTGATAATGATTATCAAGCTTGTATAGTGGCTCCTACTGAAATTCTCGCCACGCAGCACTATGAGAGTATGAGCAAAATGCTTGAGCCTCTTGGACTTGAAGTGAGACTACTTACCGGTTCCACAAAGAAAAAGGAGCGTGATATTATATCAGAGGGGTTGATATCGGGGAGTTTGAAGATATTGGTGGGAACACATGCTGTTTTTGAGGAGAATGTGAAATTTGACAGGCTTGGAATGGTTATAATAGATGAGCAGCACCGCTTTGGAGTTGCCCAGAGGGCTAAATTATGGAACAAGAACATTCGCCCGCCACACGTTCTGGTTATGACCGCCACGCCTATACCACGCACACTTGCTATGACTATATACGGTGACCTCGATGTCAGTGTCATAGACCAACTGCCTCCAGGACGTAAGGCTGTTCAGACAGAGCATATTTTTGATGAGAAACGCCCGGCGCTTAATAATTTCCTGCGTCGGCAGATGGCACAGGGCAGACAGGTCTATGTTGTCTATCCTCTTATAAAAGAGTCAGAGAAGAGTGATATGAAAGACCTTGAGAACGGTTTTGAGGCCATGAAAAACATTTTCAGAGAGTTCAAGGTATGTATGGTTCACGGTAAGATGAAACCCGCTGAAAAGGAGACGCAGATGCAGGAGTTCATTAGTGGCAGAGCCAATATGCTGGTGGCTACAACAGTTATTGAGGTTGGGGTGAACGTGCCTAACGCCACAGTTATGGTTATTGAGAATGCTGAGAGGTTCGGACTGTCACAACTTCACCAATTACGTGGGCGTGTGGGACGTGGCGGAGACCAGTCTTACTGCCTTCTTGTAACAAAATATGAACTTTCATCTGACACACGCAAGCGTCTTGACATAATGACGCAAACCACAAACGGTTTTGAGATTGCTGAGGCGGACCTGCGTCTGCGCGGTCCAGGAGACCTTGAGGGTACACTGCAGAGCGGACTACCCTTTAATCTGCGAGTGGCGGACCTCAGCCGTGATTCTCAGGCACTGACACTTGCCCGTGATGAGGCTACCGAAATACTAAAAGCAGACCCTATGCTCTCATCGCCGTCAAACGCACTTCTGCTTGAGCAATTGAAGGAGAAGACACATAATGTTGTTAATTGGAGTTTTATAAGTTAGTTGTTTTATATGAAACGATATGTGATAATAGTGGCTGCTGGAAGCGGAAAACGCATTGGAGGAGCCGTGCCAAAGCAGTTTCTTGAACTGGACGGCACCCCTATTCTTATGCGTACCATCGTGGCGTTCAGCCATATAGAGAACATTATTGTAGTACTTAACGAGGATTACATTGAGTTCTGGCGGGAGTTGTGCGTGAGACAAAACTTCAATCTGCCTCACACTGTGGTGAAAGGCGGTGTTGAACGTTTCCACTCTGTAAAGAACGCACTTGTCTCAATCCCTGATGACGCCATAGTGGCTATCCACGATGGTGTACGTCCTTTTGTAACCCACGATGTCATTGAAGAGGCATTCAGAACAGCGGAGGCGGAAGGTGCGGCTGTTCCCGTTATTGATTGCCCGGATTCCGTACGAATTCTATCAAATGACGGCATTGAGAGTAATCCTTTTGACCGTAGCAGAATCAAACTTGTACAGACCCCGCAGGTTTTCAAGGCGGAGATAATCAAAAAAGCGTACAACGCTGAATTTGACAAATCTTTCACCGATGACGCATCTGTTGTGGAGCGTGCGGGATTCAAGGTGACACTCACAAAGGGCTGCTCTGAAAACAAAAAAATAACATTCCGCAGTGACTTGTAAGAAATATTCAGTAACTTTGACACCAATTATGAACAAGAAAATATTTTTATTACTGAGCGTTCTGTTTTCAACCCTTGCGTTTGCAGAGGGAAGAGGTTCCCTTACACTTAATGAACCTAACGGATTGGATTCCCTTGTCTATAAGAGCCGTGAGATAAAGACTGGCACGCCAAAAACTGTTGAGTCTCAGGGTTTCAGGGTTCAGATTTACTCAAGCAACCGCAGTCAGGAGGCTAAAGCGAGTGCGTTTGAGACTGAAAAGAGTTTCTTAGAGGTTTTCCCTGATGCTCGTGCATACGTAACATACACCGCTCCGTTCTGGAAAGTGAGAGTAGGAGACTTTTCCACATATTTTGAAGCCCTTAATTTCAGCAACACACTTAAAGACGCTTTCCCCGATTACGCCACAGAGATCTTTGTGGTAAAGGAGAATATAAAGCCTATATATCTTGATAATGAAAGCACTAATTCAACCATAGAAAATGCTACTCAAGATATACGATAACAACCCCAACCCTAAGGATATTTCCATAGTGGTTGATACCTTGAGACAAGGAGGCGTTATTGTTTACCCCACCGATACCCTATATGCCCTTGGATGCGATATTACAAATGCCGAGGCGGTTGAGCGAATATGCCGTATTAAGAACATTGATGTTGACAAGGCTCTACTTACAATTGTATGCGGTTCAATAAGTCAGATAAGTCAGTTCACAACAATAAATGACACCACCTTCCGTATGCTGAAAAGTTGTCTTCCTGGTCCGTTCACATTTATTTTCAAAGGCAACAAGGAACTTCCGAAACCACTACGCAAGCGCAAGCATGTGGGCATTCGTATTCCAGACAACGCAATCGCCTATGCTATAGTGGAGGCATTAGGTCATCCTATACTATCATCATCAGTTCCTGTAAATGAGGATGACGAGGCATACTATACAAATCCTGAACTTATTGAGGAGTGCTACACAAATCTGATTGACTGTGTTATTGATGGCGGTATGGGTGGCACGGAGGGTTCAACAGTAATTGATTGTACGGGCGATGAACCCGTGGAGAAACGGAAAGGGAAAGGAATTCTTATTTAGTGAAAAGTTAAAAGTGAAAAGTGAAAAGTTATTAATATTGCTATTATCTCTCTGCGGTGTAGCAGTGGCGGTAGCGGCGCCAAAACTCATTGTAACTATCTCTGTAGAGGATATGGATGCTAAATATCTCAAGGAGTTTGAAAGCGAGTTCACACATGGAGGGTTCAAAAGGGTGGCATCGGGGGAGAGATATGAAAAGGTTGAGTTTGACTACATAACATCAGACTATGCCGCCGATATGGCTACCATCTACACTGGAAGCAACCCCTGTATCAACGGAGTAATAGGAAAGAGGTACTTCAATATAAAAGAGAATAAAGAGTTACTCACACTTTCTGACAATGAAAGTTACGGACTTAATGACGGTGGCAAACTCAGCGGTAAAAACATACGCTCCACCACTTTTGCTGACAATCTCAATGAATCAACATACGGTTTGTCAAAAATTGTATCTATAGCCACAGACCCAACCATAGCAATGGTTATGGCGGGACACTCAGGTTTACCAATCTATATGAACAATCTGACAGGCGAGTGGAGCACATCATCATATTATAAAGACGCCATTCCTGACTGGCTCACAACATACAATGCCGGAAAACCTATTGAGGCATACCTTGACAAGGATTGGGAGAATTTGCTACCTGCCGGTTACTATGTGATGGCGGCGCGCAAGGGAGGCGTTGGGTTCAGATACTCTATACGTGGAGTGTGCAACGGACTTAAAATGTATGACAACTTCACTACAATACCGCAGTGTAATGACTATATCTGTGACCTTGCCTTAAAGGCTATTGAAGGAGAGAAGATGGGCAATGACCTTACAACAGACCTACTTATGATTAACTTCTCCCTAAAGAAGTTCTATTTAAAGAGTGAAGACCCATATTCCATAGAGCTTGAGGACGCATACCTGAGGCTTGACAAAACCTTGGCACGCCTTTTGGAAAACATTGAGAACAAATTGGGCAAAGAGAATATTGAAGTAGTTCTTATAGGCTCACGCACGGGAGGGATAAACGCCACATCGAGCATAAATCCAAGAATAAAATATGAGGCGTTTAACATTGACCGCTATATGGCGTTACTGAACTCATACCTTATGGCTCATTTTGGTCAGAAACGCTGGGTACTAAGCGTTGGAGAGGGCAACATATACCTGAACCACAGTGAGATTGAGAAGTCAGGGTTACAACTTAAAGAGGTTCAGGACAAGGCTGTGGAGTTCTTCTACCTGATACCCGGAGTTCAGAATCTTTGCACCTCATATCAGATGGAGAGCGCATTTTATTCCACCGGAGTATTACGTTACGCATATTACAGAACTTTGAGTGGTGATTTACTCTACTCACTTATGCCACGATGGTATGAGGTGAACCTTAAAGAGGTGCCAAACGGTTATTTCTCATCAGATATCACAGATGTTCCAGCCTGGATATATGGCGGCGGTCACCCCGATGCCACAATCCGCACCATCAAGGCTACTGAACTGCTTGACAATCTCCGTTAGAGAGTTGCCTCCACTTCATATACCCCACAACCGCAAGAAGAGTGTAAACGGCATATAGCGCTGCTGTTATGTATATTCCCTTGTATATATAGAGACCTACAGTAACAGCATCTACAACAAGCCACACAAGCCATTGCTCTGTATATTTTTTAGAGAGCATCCAAAGAGCCACAATAGAAAGAGCCGTAGTAAAACTGTCACAAACAGGAACAGTGCTGTTTGTGAATGTCACTAAAAGCATATATATGGCAATATGCAGAACAGCGTATGAGGCAACCAACAGCGGAATTGTACGGCGTGGTGCTGTGAGAACAGAATGAGGCACGGCATCTGATTTTTTTTGAGAATGACAGAGCCAGCATATAAGCCCGTATATGCCTGCAAGCACATAATATAGATTTATGGCGGCATCAGCGTAAAGCCCCGCCTTGTAATAGAGAATGCCGTGAACCACAGGCATAATAACACCCACAACCCATAGCCAGATGTTCACCTTATACTCAAGATAGAGGTAAAGCAAACCAAGTATTGTACCTATTATTTGTAATGCAAGCATAATATTAGTTAATAGTGAATTTTTGGAGTAGCGAGAGGAGAACAAGTTTACTTGTTATCCCGAGTCACGACAAAAATCATTAAACGAAGTTTAATAATAGTGAATAAAGAATCATTAGTGTCCACTAAAAAATTGGACACGATTTAAAAAGGTTAATATTCAAAATTTTCAAACAAATCTAACATATAAGGCTCTTTGGAGCCATTGCGT
>JAZLIE010000054.1:0-3034 GCA_045617165.1 Candidatus Enterocola sp.
AAATCACATTTGGTCAAGAGGAGAGAAACTTAATATTGTGCCTGTATCAGGTGGTTTTGGTGTCGCCTCACTTGATATTATTGATGGTATAGGTTCAGCCTCAGGTACATTTGACGGAAAAATGGATTCTGGAATAAAAGAAAACACATCATTGTGCGGTTGGGTTGATGAGGTTAATTGGAGTTATGAAAATGGTGAGTTGCAATATTGGCTGTCGCCAAATCAGAATTATGTAGAGAGTGTAGAGGATGTCAAATATCCTGTTGCGGGTACAGGATCAATAGAAGACGGAATATCATTGAAAAACCCATTCGGTATCCTGTGCCTTGATATAAACAATGAATACATATATGCTATGAATGACATAGAAGTGGTGTCTGAAACTCATAATATTTCAGGTTGGTTTAAAATAAATCCAATAACACTGTCAACAGATGGAATAGAGGATAAATTAACAGGTAAATATGTGAGAATGGATTGTGGACAGGATGTGGGTTTGTATGAGGCAAGTGTCAAATTCTATATTGTGATTCCGGCAGGAACATACGATGCCAATGACCTTACGGTAAAATTTAATCTGAAGGATTATTCAGAGCAGGCGTTAAAACTGGGTGATGTTACCATTACCGCCGGTGGTGTGACAACTGTGGCTGTGAATAAAAGGCTGTTGCCACGCTCCGCCTGTCAGAGTGCGTTGGATGATGGTAGCAACTGGGTGGAGATAGGTGTACGGTACTGGTTGAAGGAAAATACAAGGTGCATAGAGTATGACACAGAATCTGAGGCTTACAACGTCGGTTGGAACACAATATATACATCAGAGAGTAGAATATCTACACCATATTACACAGCCATTCCTGTTTCCCAAAAACCTTCCTATATGAGTGCAGAGCAATTCGGTAAGTTGGGCAACCTGTACAACTGGACTGCCGCTATGGGCTATAAGGATAAAACCGAAGCAAAGGCACAAAAAGAGGCATACAGCAAAACCCGTCAAGGCATCTGCCCTAACGGTTCTCACATTCCGTCAGTAAAGGAATGGAATGATCTTGCAAACGCTTTGGGTGGCAGTTCTGTTGCCGGGAAAAAGTTAAAGTCAGTCTCCGGCTGGAACGGAAAAGGCAATGGTACAGACGAATCTGGTTTTGCGGCTCTGCCTGCTGGCAGCACAGAGGGAGTTAGCGTGGGTGCTGTTGGTGACTGTGCCGTTTTTTGGACTGCCACTCCAGGTGAGAGTCTTAACGGCTTCTCTTACAGTTTCGGTCTCCTTTCTGACGAATATGAGATCTTGCACATCGCCCTCGGCGAAGATTCCCACGGTAATTCAGTGCGCTGCATAAGGGATTATCCTGAAGAGATGGAGACACCGGCGACACGTCCTGCATGTCAGAGAGTGTTGGATGATGGTAGCAACTGGGTGAAGATAGGCAGTCAGTACTGGCTCAAGGAAAACACCAAGTGCATAGAGTATGACACGGAGTCTGAGGCTTACAACGCTGCTTGGCTTCGCAGCAACACAATTCCAGAGTCATCAAGGGGTGAAAATACCCCGTACTTCACATCCATTCCAAGAAGTGAAAAACCTGATTATATGAGTGAAGATCAGTTTAGCAAATTAGGTATGTTGTACAACTGGGCTGCGGCGGTAGGAGTAAAAGACGGGGTAAAGCAGACAACCAAATTCAAAGGTAACCGTCAGGGCATCTGCCCCAATGGATCTCACGTGCCGACAGAAGCTGAGTGGAATGTTCTTCGAGATTATTATGGTAAGAATTTTGCAGGTAAAATGATGAAGACAGCCACAGGCTGGAAATCCGATGGTTATGTTGAATCAGGTAAGGGAGACAACGGTTTTGCTGGTTTGCCGGCAGGTCTCGCGTATGGAAGTGGTATAGGCGATGTTGGTTACGACGCCTACTATTGGTCGTCAGACACCTATATTAGCAGTCGTGCATACATTCTCAACCTCTATTGCTATGATGGCTACTGGCACTGTCGCTACCTTGATAAGGACTACGCATTTAGCGTGCGTTGCCTAAAGGACTGATACTCCTACGGAGCAGGAACAATGATAAACATACTATAGTATATCGGCATATATGTTATTCCGTTTTCGGTGATTACCTCGTTGCTATTGCTCAGTACTATTGCACGTTTGATGTTATATTGTGGAGTGGATAAGAAATTTGTTAAAGCACTGTGAATCTTGTAATCCTTTCCTGATTTAACCTCGATGGGAAGTGCTGAAAGGTTATCAAAATCGTCTATAATAAAGTTTGTCTCGCCTTTTCCCTCTTTGTCTGCCTTTAGATTTATCTCTATGTAATTGGCAAACATTTTTCTACCAACATAGCGTATGATATAGGATTTTCCTATTTGTCTTGCACCATTTACAAGTAAAATCTTATTTGGATTGTTTTTAAGGAAACTCTCTATCAACACCGCTGCATTTTCTGCTTCCGCAAGGCGTTTCTGACAGGCTTAGACAAGGTTTCCTTAACTTCGGCAAGTGGCCTCACGGTTTTCTTACACGAGAGGCTTGCTACTAATTATGTTTGGAGTTGAAGCGTCTTTCTTCGTCATTTTAAGTGGAGCCGAAGGCGAAACGAAAAATCTCTATAAATCTCTAAAAAAAATTTGCAGAACAAAAAATAATTCATAACTTTACGCCCATAAGATTTGGAAATTTCAAAAATTATGATAAACACACACACACACACACACACACACACACACACACAGTACAACTTTATAGGTGTATTTGCGGTGCTATGTGTAGTGTCCGCCACCTTATTACATAAGTGTAAAATTCAGGCTGGATAGTCTTTCCGTTGGGAATAAGGCTATCCGTTTTTTTATTATAAACGCAACTAACGTGGCTAAGGGACAAGGGACAAGGAGAGTAGCCCCATCCGTCATTTTGAGCGAAGCGAAAAATCTTTAACTAACATATTTATTAACTTTCAACTTTTAACTTTCAACTTTCAACTATGAAAAAGATTTATTCCGCTCCGCAATTGGAGCAAGTGAGAAT
>JAZLIE010000055.1:0-6548 GCA_045617165.1 Candidatus Enterocola sp.
TGCCAAACAAACCCTTCTCTCTCGCCTTTCACCATTGTTTGACCTACTAACACAATCGGCTACGATTGAAGGATTGAATGCGTATGTAAATAAGAAATAGTACAACAAATTAAAACTACATAATATGAGAGAAATTTTTGAAAGTGGTTCATTTAGCCATTACAGGATTGCGAACCTTAATGAATCCATACGACAAACCAAATTGTTTTCTGAAGGAGGGACTATTACAGCCAAAACAACCGTTTTTATATCGCATAAACATGATGATTTGACAGAGTTGCAGGATATTATAGGTTTTCTACAGAATGAGTATAACGTACAAGTCTATATTGATAGCCGAGACCCAAATATGCCAGTTACAACGTCAGGAGAAACCGCAAAAAAAATCAAGGACATAATCAAAAGAAGTGATAGGTTTATCTTGTTAGCAACAGAAGGAGCTATTGAATCTAAATGGTGTAACTGGGAATTGGGATATGGCGATGCTCTAAAATATAAAGACAAAATTGCTATTTTCCCAATAAAACCAAAAAATTCCTGTGACTGGAACTATAAAGGTAATGAATATATGCAAATCTACCCATATATTGCTTATTGTGATGACTATGATATATATAAAGATGGCAGTAAAATACAAGAAGGATACTATGTTGTTACTATGCAACCTAATGGAGAAAAGACAATAACATCATTATCACAATGGTTAAAAAAAAGTATTTTTAAATAAAATATGTAACAATAGTTATGGAAGGAAAAATCAAACATTTAGAGTTTATTCATAACGTGATTACACGTATGAACACCAATTCATTTCAACTAAAAGGTTGGATGATAACAATCGTATCGGCGCTGTTGGCTTTATACGCCAATAGTGAAAATGTGCTTTACATTTTTGTGGCTATAGCACCTGTTATTATTTTCTGGTTTTTAGACGCATTCTATCTCAAACAAGAAAAACTTTATCGCAAACTTTACAAAGACATTGTTTCTGACAACAAAAATGGTGCCTGTTTCGATATGGATACAAGAGAATATGAAGTATGCTATTGCAATGTGTTTTGGTCTAAAACAATTGCAGGTTTATATTGTACTATTACAATTTTACTTCTTTTGTTAGGATTGTTTTTGAAATTCCAAAGTTATTGTATTATATGTAATTGTTAATTATTATGGCTCATAAAACATTTATTTCATACAAATATAGCGAAGCACAAAGACTTCGTGATGACATTATTGATGCATTAGGTGATGATGCAACGTTTTATAAAGGTGAAACAAGTGATTCTCCTGATTTAACAGATACATCTACCGAAAATATTAAGCAAGTATTGCGAGATATGATGTATGATACTTCTGTTACAATAGTAATCATTTCCCCACACATGAAAGAAAGTAAATGGATTGACTGGGAAATTGAATATTGCCTAAAAAACGAAACTCGCAAAGACAGAACATCACACACAAATGGTGTTGTTGGGGTAATCATGAAATGCAATGGAGGATATGATTGGTTTATAAATCACTTGATAAACTGTCATGGTGTGGCAGTAGTTAATTATAAAAACGAATATCTATATCCTATTATCTACAACAATCATTTTAATTCTGTCCCCGAACAATGGCATTGCAGTCTCTGCAAAACATATGATTGGCTCAACGGCTCATATATTGAATACATTGAGGAGGAAGAATTCCTTAAAAATCCTCAACTCTATATTGACAATGCGTATGATAAGAGTGAGAATGATGCGGCAGGCTACAAATTGCAAAAACAAAGATAATATAATTCCGCACTGGATTTTAACAAAATTATAAGATAAATGATAGATATCAAAAAGACTATTAGCCCTATACTTCATTTCCCAAGTTTTACAAAAGAATGGGAACTGCGACCTCTGTCGGATTTTTTGCATGAACATAAGACAAAAAGTGATGGACAATGCGAAGTGTATTCCGTTTCTGTATCCAAAGGCGTTATAAATCAGATGGAATATTTAGGGCGATCATTTGCGGCTACAGATACATCAAAATATAATTTGGTTAAGACTAATGACATTATTTATACTAAAAGTCCAACAGGTGCATTTCCCTACGGCATTGTTAAACAAAATAAGAATCCTTTTAACGTCATTGTTTCGCCTTTGTATGCTGTTTACACACCAATTAACAAGTATATTGGTTATATTTTAGATTCATACTTTGAAAATCCAATTAATTTGAATAATTACCTATCTTCTTTAGTTCAAAAAGGAGCGAAGAATACTATTCAAATAACTAATGACACCTTTATTTCTAAAGCGATTTATTTGCCAATAAACGAAATCGAACAGCAGAAGATTGCAGATTGTCTATCGGCATTGGATGATATGATAAATGCAGAGGGTCAAAAGACGGAAGCGTTGCGAGAATACAAATGCGGACTAATGCAACAACTATTCCCTGCCAATGGTGCCACCACTCCACAACTCCGTTTCCCTGGATTTACAGGAGAGTGGGAAGAAAAGAAGTTGGGAGAAGTATTTGACAGAATTGTTGAAAAGAATATAGAAAACAATCAAAACGTCCTAACAATTTCTGCTCAATATGGTTTGATAAATCAATTAGATTTCTTCAATAAATATGTATCTGCCTCTGATGTTACAGGCTATTATTTGTTACATAAAGGTGATTTTGCATATAACAAAAGCCGTTCACAGGGCAAACCAGTTGGAGCTATGAAACCGCTTAAACTTTATGATAAAGGATGTGTTTCTACATTATATATTTGTTTTAGATGTAAAAATCCAAATCATATTGATTTTTGGGAGCAATATTTTGATGCTGGCATTTTAGATAAAAATATTCTATCTATAGCACAAGAGGGAGCAAGGAATCATGGGTTATTAAATATATCTACAAACGAGTTCTTTGATTTATCAGTAATATTCCCAGCAAAAGAATCCGAGCAGCAAAAGATTGCAGATTGCTTGTCAACATTAGATGAATTAATTAACGCTCAAGTACAAAAGACAGAGGCTCTCAAAGAATACAAACGCGGACTGATGCAACAGCTATTTCCTCAACCCAACAAGCAATAAACACTATGGCAAACAATGAACATATAATTCAAAAACTGCGTGATAGATTCGCAATAGTAGAAGATAAATTCACCAACTGTGCTCTTATCTTTGCCTATAATGGCACGGGCAAGACACGTTTGTCGTATGACTTTGCACACTATAATCGTGAAGAGGGCTCACCTAAACATACTCTGTACTACAACGCCTACACAGAAGACCTATTCACTTGGGATAATGACCTTGATGGCAACACAGAACATCATCTGCTTATCAATACTGATTCAGAACTGATACAAGGTTTGGCAGGATATAACTTTTCTGACAAATTACGTAAATATCTTCACATATTCACTGATATAGACTTTGATTTCCACTACGATGAAAACAATCCCGAAATTCCAGATTATGTGACATTTAGTAAAACCATTACTTTTACAGAGAGGCTAAATGGAGAGGAGCAATCTTTTGAAGATACCATTGAAAATATCAAAATTTCAAGAGGAGAAGAACGGCTATTTGTTTGGTGCTTCTTCCGCTGTATTATGGATGAAATGCTTAGCGGAAACCCGGCATACAGAAATTTTGAATATGTTTACATTGATGACCCTATGTCATCGTTAGATGATAATAATGTGATAGCCTTTGCAGAGCAACTTTATACTGTTATTCGCCAAGAATCTAAGAGAGAACGTGACGCAGCCAATGCGAGCCGCGAATTCAGGCGTATTAAATTCATTGTATCCACTCATCATGCCTTATTCTTCCATACTATGCTGCACGGATTAGAAGGAGATAAGAAATTAGGTAAGTTCTATCTTAGTAGAAGCAGGGATGCCGATATACCCGTGCTAAAAGATATGAGTGATGACACACCATTCTACTATAATGTGGCTATGATGAGCGAGATACAAAAAGCCATTCAAGAAGATAAGTTATACACCTATCACTTTACCATACTCCGTAGTATTATGGAAAAAATTAAGGAGTTCTTTGGACATAGGGATTACCGATATATACTAAGTGGTATTACCTATAGAGGAGAACGATTTAATTGGCAAGATTTTGATACAACAGAATTTTATTCTCGTGTGATGAATGTGCTTACCCACCAAGGTGCAATGTTTACCCCATCACGTATGAATAAAGATAATATAGAACTGCTAACAACGCTGTTTGAACACGTCAAAAAGACCTATAAGTTTCAATTACCCGACTTGTGCGATGAACGTAGTGAAAATCAAATATTCCGAGACAACCATTAACTAAACCTATAACCAACAAACAATATGAACAAGCAAGAAAAAGAAAAACTCTTCCGTGCTCTTTGGAATACAGCAAACATACTTCGCGGTGCTATGACGGCAGATAATTTTCGTGATTATATGTTATCTATACTGTTCTATCGCTACATAAGTGCACGATATGAAGAGTCTGCCCGCAGAGAACTTGGAGAAGACATAGCAGAAGATGTGACGTTGGCACAATGGTACGCCAAAAACGCTGACGATATAGCGGAATTTGAAAATATGATGCTATCATCAACGCACTATATAATTAAACCACAATATCTGTGGAGTAACACTCTAAGTCTTGCCAAAACACAAAACCACGACCTTCTTTCTCATCTTAAGGAGTGTTTCAGCCATTTGGAAAACGAGTCATTCAAAGGTGCGTTTCGTGGACTGTTTTCTGAAATAAACCTTGATAGTGAGAAGTTGGGGAAAGATTACGCCTCTCGCAATAAAATGATGTGTAGTGTAATATCTGATCTGGAAGAAAAACTTATTCCATTTGATGAGGAAGCTGATATACTTGGTGATGCGTACGAGTACCTCATTGGACAATTTGCCGCCGGTAGCGGTAAGAAAGCAGGTGAATTTTATACACCACAGCAAGTAAGCACAATTCTTTCACGTATAGTAACATTAGACTGCCAAGACCCAGCCACTGGAACTAAAAAAGAGTTGGTTAATGTACTTGATTTTGCGTGTGGTTCTGGTTCTCTATTGCTCAATGTCAATCATCAAATGCAATTGAATGGTGGCAAGATAGGTAAAATATGTGGACAAGAGAAAGAGGTTACCACATTCAACCTTGCACGTATGAATATGCTTCTGCACGGTTTAGGCGATACTCAATTTGAGATATTCCACGGAGATACACTTACAAACGATTGGGGATACCTAAAGGATAGCAATCAAGTTCATCCTGTTACATTTGATGCTGTGGTTGCAAATCCGCCCTTCAGTCTGAAATGGGAACCAGATGACGCAACATCTCAAGACCCACGTTTTGTTAACTACGGTGTGTCACCAAAGTCAGCGGCAGATTTTGCGTTCCTTCTCCACGGATTTCATTACTTAAGTGGTAACGGTACTATGGCAATAATTCTTCCTCACGGAGTTTTATTCCGTAGCGGAGCAGAAGCAAATATCAGAAAAAAACTACTACAAGATGATAATATTGATTGTATAATAGGACTGCCTGCCAATCTATTCTATTCTACAGGAATACCCGTCTGCATAATAGTTCTAAAAAAGTGTCGCAAGAGTGATGATGTTCTCTTTATCAACGCTGCCGAGTGTTATAATAAAGACAAAAAACAGAATGTTCTTAGCCAAGAACATATTGACCGCATTATTGACACCTACAAAAACCGTACAGAGCAAGAGAGATTTAGCAGGCGTGTAAGTTTGAGCGAGATTCGTGACAATGATTACAATCTAAACATTACACGTTATGTAAGCCTTGCTAAAGAAGAAACTATAATAGACCTATCATCTGTGCAGGAGCAGTTAGCAACGCACAATGCTTCTTCTAAAGAGGCACAAACACGATTAAACTCTTTTCTCAAAGAATTGGGGCTAAATAGCATTTGATTTTTCAAATAAGATAAAAAAGTTTCGGTTGTGCAAAACTCTTGCACAACCGTTTCTTATTTTTGCAGTGTAAAGAAGAATAATATAAACCTATAAAATTGTTTGACCTATGGAAAAAACCATTAAGTGTCCAAGTTGCGGAGCAGAAATCCGTATGGATGAGGCAGAGTACAATCAAATTCTCAGCCAAGTAAGGAACCAAGAGTTTGCAGAAGCAGTTGCACAACGAGAAAAAGAACTGCATACGCAAATGGAAATACAGATTCGTGCCGATAAGGTTGAATCAAATGCGAAAATTAAAGGATTGGAGCAACAACTTCAAGCATTAGTACAAACGCAAAAAGCGGAGTTGAACACAGCGTTAACAAAAAAAGATGCTGAAATGCAATCTGCTATCGCAGAGAAAAATGTAGAACTGGCAGAACTGAAAAAGCAAGCCAATGATGCTGTGGTAAAAGAGCATCAAAAAGTGGCTCAAGAGATTGCAGACTTAAAAGCCGAAGTGGCAAATCTCAAATTAGAGGCACAAAAGGATGCTAATGCTGCTGAAAAACGTTTTGCAGAACAAAAAGAGTCCTTTGAGAAACAGATAAGTCGGAGGCCAAGCGGT
>JAZLIE010000056.1:0-4636 GCA_045617165.1 Candidatus Enterocola sp.
AGGTACAAGCAATGCCGCTGCCGTTGCAGGTGCCAATGAGTCCGCTCCAGACCTCTACTACTACCATACAGACCATTTGGGAATCACAACATTCATCACAGACCGCAACGGCGATGTGGCGCAATACTTAGCCTACACCCCATACGGAGAGACCTTTATAGCAGAACGCAACGTTACCCCGTACAAGTTTAACGGGAAGGAACTTGATGCAGAGACAGGACTATATTATTACGGTGCCCGCTACTATGACCCCTCCACTGCCCTATGGCTTGGAGTAGACCCAATGCAACACAAGTATCCAGAGGTTAGTCCGTATGTGTACTGCCATGGGAATCCTGTGGTAAGAATAGACCCGGATGGAAGAGATGATTACGATTTAAATGAAATCGGTAATATTGTTGCAAGAAGAGAAAACAAAACAGCAGACACATTCAGTTTTGTTGATAAAGACGGAAACAAGGTTGGAGAATCACTAAGTTTTGAATACGGCACAGTAGAAAACGCAAGAACCCAAAAAATAAAAGGAGGTTCCATGGATGTTTACAAAGTGCGTGGTGATGACAACGCAAAGAAGTTGTATGAGTTTGTGGTTGATGGCACAAAGGGAAATGCAATTGAATGGTCCTGGTTTGAAACAGGAGAGGTCGGCGATAAAGGATTGAACTTTATTAGTACCAGCCATGAGACGGGGAAAGAATCAAGCGGCAAAGAATTGTTTAAGACTCAGTTAGTTAATGAATATACGATTAGGAGACACACACATAATCATCCAAGTGGAGATAATCATCCGTCAAAAGAAGATAAATTGATTTATACTTGGTTTCAATCTATGCAAGAAAGGGCACATATTCCTTCAAATACGAAATATAGAATAGGCGATTCGAAACATGGTTATAATAATTTGAAGAAACAGGAGATTATATTAAAACAATAAGAGTGATAATTATGCGAAAAAATATTCAGATTATTTTTTGTTGCTTGTCTCTTTCTTTTTCATCATGTTCTAATGTTGAGACGAATTCAGCCAATTTTGATTCAGTTGATTCTATTATAGACAACTCTTCCGAATCATTTAATCAGACAATCATTGGAGCACAAATCTGGATGACAGAAAACCTTTCTGTGAGAACATTTCGAAATGGAGACTCCATAAAAATGGTTTCAACTCTTGATGAGTGGAAAAAGGCATATTTGGAAAAATGTCCGGCACTCTATATGGTAAATATGAGTGAAGATTCAGTTTTTATTGAAACTCAGTGTGCGAAAGGACAGACATTTGTTATCTATAATTGGTATGCTGTGTGTGATAAGCGCAATTTAGCTCCATTGGGCTGGCGAATTCCGCAAACACAGGACTGGTCTGCGTTATTAAAATATGTGGGTTCCGAAGAGTTTCTTTTGGCTGAGGAATGTGTAAATTCTTCGCCTAAAGATACATACGGATTTGCTCTATCGATTACACCATATTATTTTTACAGTCGGGGAGTGTATTGGAGTAAGTTTTATTCGTGTTTTTGGACATTGGATTCATCGCAAATTTGTCTGTCAACATTTTTTCCAAAGAATCTGAATGATAATGATTTTAGCATTCCTGAACAATTACGTTGGAGTTCAAAATTTCTTAACGATGGTTGTTGTGTACGTTGTATCAAGGAGTAATATATTTCAACTGCTCTCATTGCACACAATGTCTTAAAACGAAGAAAATTGACAGAAATCACGAAATTGAGTGTTTTATCATCGGGGTATAAAAATGCAACACCAAAGTTCAGTCACACGTACTATGTATGACGAATCGGGCAACCCTGCGGAGATTTCAGGGGAGGGATTACACAGGAGTCTTGTGTGGGACTGCGAGAACCGCCTGCGTCTGATAGATGACGGTGATAAACTGCACCTCTACACGTATGACCACACAGGCGAGCGTGCCCTCAAACGCTACGGGAACAAGACAAACGTGGGAATCGACGCCGGGGAGTCACAGTCCGTCATAGAAAACGCAGATGGCTACTCCGCCTACTTCTCACCATACTTTGTGGAGACCGACGGACGCTACACCAAGCACTACTACGCAGGCACGCAACGTATGGCGTCAAGGGTGGAGTCAATGCCAAAGGGAATGGGAGAGGAGCCGGAGCAACCAGAGCAGGCTGAGCAACCCGATTCACAGAAACAGGCGTCTGAAACGGCATCGAAGCAGCCCTCAAAGGAAGAGAAAGAGGCTATGAGAGACTTTAACAACATGCAGAACATAAAGGCATCAGATACAGGCACTACCACATCAGGTGCAAGCAATGCCTCTGCCGTTGCAGGTGCCAATGAGTCCGCTCCAGACCTCTACTACTACCACACAGACCATTTGGGAAGCACAACATTCATCATAGACCGCAACGGCGATGTAGCCCAGTACTTAGCCTACACCCCATACGGAGAGACGTTTATAGAAGAACGCAACGTTACCCCATATAAGTTTAACGGAAAGGAACTTGATGCAGAGACAGGCTACTATTACTACGGAGCAAGATACTATGACCCAAGTGCGGCGTTGTGGCTTGGAGTAGATCCCCTTGCAGAGAAATATCCGGGTGTGAGTCCGTATGTATATTGTGCAGGCAACCCAGTCAAGTACGTGGATCAGGACGGGAAATTGCCAACAGCCGTTGTTGGAGCGTTGATTGGAGCAACTGTAAATGCAACCATTGCAATCTGTGAAGGAAAATCTGGTTCAGAGGTTCTTGCGGCAGCCGCTGGAGGAGCCGTGTCAGGAGCAATAATTGGTTCAGGCGGTTTTTTATTAGGCGCGGCAAGTGGCGTGGCTGGAGATGTAGTGGAACAGGGCTTAAACATTATGATGGGCAATTCTGATGAGTATAGTGTGGAACAGACAGTAGTGTGTGGTATATCAAGTGGTGTAGCTGGCGGTTTATCAAAAGCCGCAAAAACATCAATAGAAAAAACCGGTAAAGAGGCTGTTAAACAAATTGAAGCCAGGTCATCATCAAAAGCGTATATGAATAAGATAACTGGAGAGGTTAAATCTGATTTTAAAGCAGCAGGAAAACCGACTTCAGGTCATGCGACTCACCAAAAAATTAATAACGAGGCAAAATCAAGAATCAGTAGCAAGAAGGCGTTTGATATAAAATTAACAGGAATAAAAACTGGTTTAAAAGGAACCGGTGCTGATGTAACTATAAGCACCATTTCTACTAAGTCAAGTCATGTGGTCTCAGAAAAATTGAACAATGAATGATTTAATAATTAAACGCAGGTGGATTCGTGATATATGTTGGACTATATGTCTTACAATAGGTATGGTGTGGGCTATTATCTGTCAGCCAGATGGGAAATGGTCTTTTGCTTATGGTCCACTACTGATAATGTGTATTTTAGGTGGATATAATATTATAAAAGACAGACATCAAACTGTTATATTTGATACCAATGGCGTGACCACACCAGACGGTGAATTTTGTGATTGGTGCAACATTAGACGGATAGAATACAGAAAGTCCTGGCCATCTCTCAAATTGCATATTTATACAAAAAAATCGTCATTTGTTATTGAAACATTACAATATTCCTTCAAATTCAAAATGTTAAAGGAGTATATGCTCATCAATCATCCAGATATTCCATGTGACAGTTATGTTATTGAATTACCAGGGAACGGTGGATGGGAGACAAAAAACAAGCGTCAATTCAAATTTGATTCTACGAAAGACCATCATTTGAGTAGAAAGAAACATCAGAACGCTGACAGTCAGTCTTATAAACAATAACAAAGTGTATTAAAAATGGCAGTTTGACGTTGATCCCCTTGCAGAGAAATACCCTGGTGTGAGTCCGTATGTGTATTGTATGGGGAATCCCGTGCTATTGATAGATGAGGACGGATGCGAATCCCGCTCTTTTGATGACAAGGTGGGTGACGTGCTACGGGATATTACAGGTGTTCATTCTGAAATACAGGAAGCGCAAAGCATACAACCGTTGGCAGAAGCATTGACGGTGTTTACTGGTGCTGGACTTATTAACGATGTGGTTACATTGTGCTCTGATAAAAATTTATTTGGAGAGCCAGTCTCAACAACAGATAAAGTGCTGGCAGCAGTTGATTTGGCTACATTTGGGACGGCAAGTGCATTGAAAATTATGAACAAGGCGGAAAAAGTTGCTGATGTTGCTGATAAAGCAAATTTGATAAACAATTTCACATCCATTATAAAAACATTAAAAGAAAGCTATGAAGAATGATCTTATTCGTTTTATAGTTTGCTATATTGAAATAACTACTATCGGGTCTATATTATTTTTAGTTGTAGATTATCTTGAAAATCGTGTGATATCTCTTTCTTACTTAATTGACAAAATACATATCATATTATCAGTCGGTTTAATTTGTACTATTATATTTTACCTTCGTTATTGTGCACGTCACAATAATGATGAACAAAAATAGTCAAGGAGGTTTTGTCTTATACTGAAAAAAGTTGACCGAAGTTGCGGAATGTATGTGCTTTGTCGTCGGGGGGGGGGGAAAGCAACAGCCAAAGACTCTGACTTGTCCTGAAATAGGTTTACAGAAATTAGAACTCAATGTAAACTTAAATTAGGACAAAATGGAAGAAAAAGT
>JAZLIE010000057.1:0-3732 GCA_045617165.1 Candidatus Enterocola sp.
CAACGCCAACCGTAGGCGGTACACTGACAGGTATTTCCGGCTGGAGTATTTAACAACCAAAAAAAGTAAGAAAATGAAGAAATTTACATATTTGGCTACCATGCTGTTGGTAATGGCAGGAGCCGTATCATGCGAGAAGAAAGCAGAAGTAAAAGAGCCGGAGAAGGAGGCACAGCCTACTGGCATAATGCGTCAGGTAACAGTGTCTGCGGCAGGTCAGGGAACAGCCAAGACTAGCGTAGTATCAGGCGGAACACTCATTTGGTCAAATGATGACCAGCTGAACATAGTGCCTACAGCAGGCGGATTTGATGCCGTGGCACTTGATATAAAAGATGGTGCAGGCACATCATCAGGCACATTTGAGGGTTCTATAGATTCAGGCATAGCAGATGACACACAGCTGTACGGTTGGGCAGGCGGTAACTGGACATACAACAGCGGTGCGTTTACCATTGATATGCCGGCAGAACAGACATACGCAGGTGACGGACTTGCAGAGAACGCATATCCTTCAATAGGCAAAGGTACAATAGCAGGAGGAATATCACTCAGCAATCCGTTTGGTGTGCTTTGCCTAAATGTAATTGGAGATGATACACAAGCTGTTAAGAGTATAAAAGTAACATCTGCTGAAAAAAATCTTGCAGGTAAGTTTACAATAGACCCAAGCGAGACACCTGCTTTAGTAACAGAAGGTTCATCAAAAGCAATTACATTGACCTGTACAACAGCAGTTACATTGGCTACAGGTGGTGTAAGGTTCTATATAGTTGTACCTGCTGCAACATACGCAGCAAATGACCTTACAGTAACAATAATTAGGTCAGATGATACAACATTTGATTTTAAATTGGGTACTACAATCATAACCGCAGGTAGTTCCACTCTTGCTACACAAACCACAGGTTATGCTTACGCAAGTGCGGTTGACGGTTATGTTAAGTGGACACAATTATGGGCTGGTGGTCCTAGGTTTGCTGAGTACAATGTAGGTGCTACATCATTGGGAGCATTTGGAGAACATTATCCATGGGGTAGTTCAAGTTATAGTAGTGATGCTACGCCTGCTCCTGTTTCCACAGATATTCAGTATGATGAAACCTACGATACGGCAAGAAAACTTTGGGGTGACAATTGGCAAATGTTTAATTATGATGATTTACTGAAGTTACTTAATAAATATGGAAGCGAGCCTTATGAACAGTTTACAGATGGTGGTTCTTGGGTTGAAAATTATGAAAGTACGGGTAGTAACGGTTATTTGTTTACTGGCATAGGTGATTATTCTGGTAATAGCATCTTTTTACCTGCCGCAGGTCTCTGCAATTATCCAAATCCTGGTTTCATTAACAATGGAATTGGTTACTATTGGAGTTCTACCCCTTGGGAAAATAACCCAGCTAGTTCATCATGTATGATGGGTTTCTCAAAAACTTCTCCTGCAAGTACTAGTTTCAATAGTAAATCCTTATTTCATTCTGTTCGTGCTGTTTTAGCAGAGCGAGTAGTGCAGTGAAAAATCAACTAAACATTATGAGTTCTTCGCTAACGCTCAGACTGTTTACAGTCTGTTAGGTAATGACGAAGAAAAGTCAGATGACGTTTTAGTCATAAAGGGTCAAGGGATATTAAAAACTCCTTTGACCCGCTTGTTTTTGTGTTAAATTATACCGAAAATATAGAACTACATGTATTAAATTATACCGAAAATTAGGAAGTTGAGATTTTTTGCACTATATTTGCATCGTTAGGTTTACTGATATGGAAAAAAGAAGACAACTAATAGAGACAATAACTGGACTTAAAGACGGGAACTTAGGTAGAATTCTGGTCTTTACAGGTGCAAGGCAGGTTGGCAAAACCACATTTGTAAAGAATGTATTGGGTGATTATACATATTTGTCAATAGAAGACCCTGTCAAGCGTGTAAGTTACAAGAATTTATCAGCATCTCAATGGCATGCCTATTATCCAAAGGCGGCATTGGATGAAGTTCAAAAAGAGCCGGTGCTTGTAGAGAGCATAAAATCCACATACGACCAATATGATGATGTGAAATATGTGCTGTTGGGTTCTAGTCAGATACTTCTGCTTGACAAGGTTCATGAATCGTTGGCTGGCAGATGTTCCATAGTGGAAATGTTTACGCTTACATTGCCTGAGTTGGAGACAAACAGCTGGAGTGATGACATTCATTATTCCGTTTGGCAAAAAATGGTATCGGGTCAGGACCCCGATATTTTACCCGATGTGAAATTACATCCTAAGTTTGAATCTATTTCAATGGCTTGGAATCATTATATGACTTACGGAGGCTATCCTGTGCTGGTAGATGAAGGTTTGACAGAAGATGAACGCTACAGATGGCTGTCAGGTTACATTAAAACATATCTTGAGCGTGATGTAAGAGATTTGTGCAACATTAGGGATTTGGAACCATATATTAAATTGCAGACATTGCTGGCGGCAAGGACAGGGCAGATTGTCAACATAACCGATATGGCAGACCAGGTGAGTGTAAGTACAAAGACTGTACAGCGATACCTGCGATATCTGGATTTGAGTTATCAGACATTATTGCTACCTGCGTGGTATAAAAATGTGGAAAAAAGATTGGTGAAATCTCCTAAAATCCATTGCCTTGATTTTGGTGTTGTGCAGGCGTTACTTCATAAAAGGGGTGGTATGACAGGCAGTGAGTATGAGAGCAGTGTTATATCTGAAATATACAGACAGACTAAGAATATTTTTGCAGACTGCACTTTTTACTATTTAAGGTCTCAGGACGGTGCTGAGGTGGATTTGCTGGTGGAGGTGGCATCGGGATATTATGCTTTTGAAATAAAGCATAGTTATCACGTGTCACGCACAGATGCACGTCATCTATTCAAACTAAAAGATATTTTGGACAAACCGTTAATTGAGGCTTTTGTTTTAAGTGAAGACCATGTAACACAAAACTTTACAGACAATATTCATTCTGTAAACTCAGCGTTGTTTTTAGGATAAGGTCATTGGACAACAATTATTGAGTTACGGAATGTTCTTTGTAGTTCTCTTTTTATTTTGTAATTACATTATGATGCCCTCATAGCGTGTAGTTGTGAGATTTTTATTACATTTGTAGTTTGGTTGGTAAGAGACCAAATATATGAGTGTAGCAAATTAATTATGAATATAAACCAAATACAAGACCAAATAATTGAAGACTTCTCAGCGTTTGAGGAGTGGTTTGACAAATATTCCTATCTCATAGAGTTAGGAAACGCTTTGCCTCTCTTCCCAGATGAGAAGAAGAGAGATGAGAACCTTATAAGAGGATGTCAGAGCCGTGTATGGCTTGATGCAGAGAAAACGGAGAACGGAAACATTATTTTTACAGGAGACTCCGATGCCGTGATAGTCAAGGGCATACTCTCACTGCTAATTTCAGTTATGTCAAACCAACCGGCAAAAGATATTGCTGAGGCAGACCTCTATTTTATAGAGAAGATAGGGTTAAAGGAACACCTTTCACCAACACGTTCAAACGGACTGCTTGCTATGGTTAAGCAGATGAAAATCTACGGAGTTGCATTCTCCCCGTCATGCTGAGTGAAACGAAGCATCTCACAATGATTATGAGATCCTTCGCTCCGCTCAGGATGACGAATTTAATCAGGATGACGAATTTAATATGATATATATAGTAACTAAATAAAAATTTCTAATTATGAAAAAAGTAAAAAA
>JAZLIE010000058.1:0-36801 GCA_045617165.1 Candidatus Enterocola sp.
ATTACGTTCCTCATGTTTTAGAATACATCCAGAACCACAAATTATATCAAGCTGACTCATTTTCAAATGAAATATCAACTTAAAATGATGTTTTCTGCTATCTATTTCAAATGTGTTTATTACTATTTTTGATGATTTCTCATTGACATAACGCTCAAGCGTTATCGTATATCTTGTGTCTGAATCCCCAACCCATGAAAGTTCAATGTTATCATCCTTAGAAGCGCCATTATAAAGATTTCTCTCATAAGAACCCAATGGCATATTTTTAATAGTATTCAAATCAATCACATACCTATACCCTTCTTTATATTTTTGAAAAAAAGATCTTTGGGTGTTCCTAATAATTTCATCTATTAAGAGCATTGCTTTTACAATGGTTGATTTACCTGAATTGTTTGCACCGACAAGCATTGTTGTTTCACCCAACTTCATCATTGGGAACTCTTTATATTTTCTAAAATTTTTAAATCCTATTGCTTTCATTCTGTTTCTTGTTCATTTGGTTTTGTGTTGTATATCTTATTTAGTTTTGTTGCCTCAAATGCCATAATATTTCTCAGTTTCTTAGGTCTAAGAATCTCTATTTCCGCTCCATAAAATCTAAGTTTGTTAATCAGGTTGGGCGTAATATTAACTCTTATCTCAAAAGTTTTATTGCCTTTGTTGTCTTGTCTCTTAACTCGTTGGGATTTGTGTAATGGGTTGTGTTCAATATAACTCCCCCATTTCTGCTTGAGTTTCATATTTTGCTCCTCCGATTTTGCCATTGGGTCAGATATTCTAAACTCAATCACCTCTATTTCTTGCTTCATTTGTTCAATTGTCTTATACTGCTTGGTTTTTTCATTGTCCTTAAAAGTAAAGAAACCAACCTGACTATTGTAATAATCATTTAAATCTGTCTTACATGGTTTGAATTCCCTGCCAGAAGTACTTTCTTCAATTTTATCAATAAGGTTCAAATCAAAAATCTCCCACTCATTCTGATTACCACCGGCTATGAGTTTATATCCAAATAGATACCACTTGTTATTATAGGTTTTAACACAATATGGTGATATTTCTATTTTTGCAGTGTTGTCATTGTATGTAATCCAAACATTTCTTTCATTCATCAAAGGATGATATAGCAGAACTAAATTTTTCTTGACTTTATCACTACTACTTCCAATATCTATCTTACCTTTAAAGCAATCGTATGATTGCCCTAAGTTCTTTCCAAGAATACCACTGGTAGGTAATGTTTGACCTATATTAACAATCAACTGATATAGTGCAAGCATATACTCTCGGTCGTTTGCATTCATCAACAACTCAGTGAATATGATGTTATTGGTATTAGACAGTTGATATGTAGTCCCGTACTGCTTACATCTATGGCACTCAACTTTGTTATCACCTTCATATACCTCGTTAAGGTCTTTATTGATTCGTTGAATTTGTCTTTGACCAAGTTTCAACTCCGTTGCAATATCATGTGGCTCGCCATCTAACAATAATTTCTCCACCATACGCATATTTTTTTGTCGTATAGGATTGCTTAATGGAGAGCTATCTAGCAGTAGTCTATTCATAGCCACAAATTTAAAAAAATTAAATAATATTTAAAAACACATTCCAAAATAGGCATGTTTAAGAAGTAAAAACATCACTAGTACAAGTTTTATATTTTAATGTGAGAGTTACCACTCCCACTTACAATCTTATCGTCTAACCGTTGCTGTTGCCGGTCGCTTGCTACGATTGCTTATCCAAGTAATTATAATATTGGCTGCAACCTCAATGATAATAGTAATTACCTTGCCTTTATTCATCCTGCTGGATATTATGGAGTTAATCACTCGCCAATCACCACACGCAGATTGGTCTTTGCGTACCCGTTACTTAAAGGATTTACTGTTTACTCTTAAGAATAGCTGCTGCCGCTGCTGCAGCAGCAGCTACACATTCTAAGACAATAATGGCTGTTGCCATATGCAATTCCCTTATTTATAGTAGTTATACATTCCCATTTCAACTCAAATTTGCTGTTGGGGTTCAGCATACTTAACATAATTAGCGGCATATATGAGAAGTTCTCTATGCCGTCCTCCTAAATATTATTGTCTATAACAATTTGTACCAGTGATGTCAAAGAGCGTACGCTCCATAATACATTGTTACTACAGAACCTTACATTTGTTCTAAACACGTCAGACACCAAAACGCAGGCTGAACATTGCATTTGCCGAAATTCGGCTATATAGCAACAATGTCAAAGTAACTACATCCTGTTTCCTATAAAAACTCAAGTGTTGGATGCAAACACATAATGCAATTATTTAGCCATTTGCTTATTTTTTACACTGCAAAGATACACTAAAAAATTGGCGTAAAATTACACCAATCGTGATTTGAGCGACATTTGTTGTCGCTGTGAGACTTTTTATTTCACCGCACTATAAATCAATGCCCCTGTTAGTGCCAGGATACCTATTATAAGTATGCCTAATAACAATATTCCCCATTTAAGGAACTTTACTATACCAGCAAGGAACTCATTGCTCTCTTTCAGGTATGATTGAATAAGGTTTAATCCACCTGTTACTGCGATGAGTGCGTCATCAAGCCAGCCAGCAAGGGGAACTACATCAGGTACAATATCTATTGGTGAGAATAGATAGATGGCGGCAAGGGCGGCTCCCACCCAAGCACCAGTGTGTGATACTTCATTATTTTCCATATATTTTCAAATTTAAAGTTATTTATTTCACTTTAACAATATGTTCCGCCTCACTTTTTACGGATAAGGCAAATTCTTTAAGGTGTATAATGTCGGCAAGCGGGAAAAACAGATGGTCTTCTAAATGATGTAGTGCATAACACCATTTAATGTATCGTTGTTTGTCCATATAGTAAAATATTCCCTCTTTCCAATCGTCAATTTCCATATCAAGTTCGGATGCCTTGAAATTGACATCCTCACGGAGTTCTGCTCGTACTATATCGTGTATTCTATTACTGTTTTCCGCAATGCAGTAGGCACACTCTATGTTTATTATGGTGTTGAATTCTGAGCCATAATAGATATCATCGGGTAAAATGTCATACTCTACATCAAATGTGGGCAGTGTCATTTCACCTTCAACGCATAGATTGCCTAACCAATTCAGATTAAGGTTATTTAATGACTTATATAGGTCACTGACCATACTGTCAAGCCTGATGGTGTGCTCTCTTAAAGTGTTGTTAACCATTTCTAAACGGTCATATTCAAGGTCTGTGCCTCTGAATAGTTTATTAAGGCAAAATTTCCTTTCCCTTAGCAGATCGTCAAGTTTTTCGTTTGATTTGCTGTCAGCAAACACCAAATCCTCAACGGAGCCATAGATTGAATCTGACTTGTCTGGCCAAACCAAATCAATTATCCTTCTCTCTAACTGTTTGATTTTCTTTTTTAGTTTTAATTCTGTTTTTAGTTCCATAATTGAAAAAAATATCTACAGAACAGGTCAAAGCCTTCTTTTATGTTATTTTTCTCGTCATCTGAATGTGGTTTACACCCGCTTATTAACTCAAAAGCATATATCATTTTGTCTAAGGCTCTATCCCACTCATCTCCATTTTTAAAGTCTAACGGATAGTTCACGGTATAATCTTTAAATGCCTTTAATCTGGGAACAATGTCACTGGCAATGTATGCGTTTGTGTTCCAGATTTCCACCAAAGGGAAACTTTGACCTTTTCTGCCGTTCTTTTTCATTAACTATTCTGAGGTTTGTTTTGCTATACTACTCCCTACCACTTACATCGGCTTTAAAATCTTCTGAAAGATAGGCATCTACAAAATCTGACTCTGAGCTATACAAAGCACTGTATTTGGCATAGTCACGTCTCATTTTTGAATTTGAAGATATTAGTTGGTGCTTAATGTCAAGTATGTATATGTTGTCTGCTAATTTATTATATGCATTTAAAAAAGCACTAACTTTAGTATCATCAGATGATTTGGCAGACATAAGGTTATCATTTGAAAATCTGTCTTTTACTGTAGTAATAAATTTTTCAGCCTGCTGTTTTTGCTCCTTTCTTAGATTTACGTCTTTATTAAAATCAGCATCGCTGAGAGCCTGAGCCTTCTCAAAATCAGATTTGGAGTAAAGGTAGGCGTATTCCTGTCTGGGATTTTGTTTCTTTGCCACTGGTACAGAGGCTTTTGTACTTCCCGTACTCATTTTAACAGAATGTGTATTGTTTGTTAATACAGTTCTTGACACGATTTCTCCACTCTCTGCCCTACTTACAAATCTTTTTGCATAGACAGAGCCGCCAATCATTAACATTGAAATTGTCACTATAAGAATCTTTTTCATAATCTTATTTGTTGAATAGATTAAACAAAGAATTTTTAGACTCTGATTTTGGCATTGGGTCATTAACAGATTCTGAATTTTTTAGAATCCATTCGTCCTCCGATGTCGCATTACGGAAACCAGTGTAGTTTGCAGGGTATCCAGTTACAGTTATAACCAAACGTCCTTGATTATCTGTTATTACCGTTATGTTTGGTGCAATTAACACATCAGCATTATTTGCCTTTATTGCATTGTTAAGCACAGTCTCCTTTTCTCTCATAGCAAAAGATTCCGCCGCAGATGAAGACATATCTCTTATGTCTTTGTTTATACGCTCAGAATAGGTGATTTTAGTGTCTGATACTGACAATTCCGCTATTTGTGGTACAGAAAATACATTAACCACAGGATCTGATGTCTTAAACTCTGAATAAGAATAACTTGTAGATGTTTTACAGCTGCTTAAAACTACTGCAGCCAATGCTCCTAAAAGTAAAAATTTTGTTTTCATAATAATTTAGTGTTTTAATTGTTTATAAATCTGTTAATTACGTCGTTCCAATACTCTGGCGTGAAGCCTACAGACGGGTGGTCTATGCCAAGTACTTTTGCGGTAGAGCCGTTTTTTAGTGGATATAACCATGTCTCAAATTTTGTGCCGTCAGAGCCTGTTATGTCTTTTCCCTGTGAACCGTAGCCTGGCAAATGGTTGTACAGTCTATGCCCCCACGCTATAATCACATCGGGGTTCAACATTTCAAGAACTTCTTTGAATGCTTGCTCTGAGCACTTGAACTGAGCCTCTGTAGGCGATGTGCGTGGACCTGTAATAGGCTCTTGCACATAGTTGTAAAACGCAACGGAGTGCCATAGAGTCCTTTTATCAGAGACATTCATTTTACCAAAACACCCCGATAAAGCCTTGGCGAACTTGGTGTAGGTGTTCTTGTAAGCCTCAAACTCCGATGAAGGGTCCAGTAAGTCAGATATTACATCTATTGTTATGGACTCAGTGGCTTCATCAGGAGATGCACAGTAGTGACTCTCTCCAAGCACCAAGACTTTTTTCCCGTTGATTCCTTGCTGATAGTTATCCCCTATCCAAGGTTTGAAATTCACTCTCATAATTAATAAATTTATAGTTGTTTCATTATGCAAAGATATTTGCGTGGTCTGCAAAAAAGTTGCAGAACATAAATTTTTTTTATATTTTTGCATCGTGGTAACAAGTACAGCATATAAATACACATGGTTGTTGGATACTTTAAGGATGAATAACGGACTCACCCTTGAGGATTTGAAAAAACAGTATAGACGTAGCCAGATGTATCGTTCACTACCAAAGGAATTTAGTGAACGCACATTTCATTTTTGGCGGAAGGAGATAAATAATTCCTACGGAATAGAGATATATTGTGACCGTTCAGAGCATGCGTATGTCTATAGAATAAAGGAAGACAATACTAAAATCTCTGAATGGCTTTCAAACACAATATCAGTGCAGCAAACCATTTCCAACAATATGTCTATAAAAGACAGGATAGTGTTGGAAGATGTGCCTAACTGCAAATATTTACAAGAGGTTCTAACCGCCATCAAACAGAATTTGTGTATAACATTCACATATACAGACTATTGGGAAGAACCTAAACGCATTACCATAAAGCCGTTTTTTGTAAAGATATTCCGCCAAAGATGGCATGTAATAGGTCCAGTGTATGATGAGAAATTCAATAAAAGTCTAAAGTTAAGATTAGAGCCAGAAGAGAATGCCACTATACGCTCATACGGCATGGATGACAGAATTTCAAATCTTGAGATTACAAACATTGAGTTCAACTATCCGTCAATGTTTAACCCTCAAGAGTTCTATGCTGAAAATTTCTCTACAATAAAGTTGCCAGCGGAGCAGATGAAAACAGAGTCCATACAGATTTTGGTATGGGCTCCGCAGAATTTCTACTTACGCAGTGTTCCGTTACACCATTCTCAAGAGGAGGTATATACTTGTGATGAAGAGGGTTACAGTATATTTCAATACTTCTTGCAGCCTACCCTTGATTTTGAGATGGAACTACGCTCGCACGGAGACCACATTGAAGTGTTATCTCCATCGTGGTTCAGAAAAGAGATGAAAGAAGAAGCCTTAAAGGTGGTCAATGCTTATAAAGGATATGACCGTAAAACCCTTAAGACTCCACTTCCTCCAGAGTATGAGCCAAGAAAACAATAGAATATGGCTTAGAACGCGGCAAGAATCATAATCTGGGCGATAATGATTCTGAGGAACATTGTAAGTGGATAGACTGTGGAATATGCGACTGCGGGAGCGTCATTGCCTGCTGTGTTTGATGAATATGCAAGAACCGGCGGATTGGTTGTGGAGCCTGCTATCAGACCCATAATGGTACCGTAATTCATCTTGCAGCCTTTACGTGCTATAATTCCTATTATAATGGCTGGAATGAACGTGATTATGAAACCTACTCCAATCCAGAGGAACCCGTCGCCTTGAGTCAGTGTTTTGAAAAATTCTCCACCTGACGCTATGCCTACACTTGCAAGGAATAGGCAGATTCCAATCTCACGAAGCATAAGATTAGCACTTTGCGTTGTATAGGATATGAGTTTTATCTTGTAACCGAAACGTCCTACAAGTATGGAGACAATAAGCGGACCGCCCGCAAGTCCTAATTTTGCCGACATCGGGAGTCCTGGTAACGCAAATGGAATGCACCCTACTAATATTCCAATGAAAATGCCAAGGAAAATAGATATTATATGAGGTGCATAAAGGCGTTTTAAGGTATTTCCAAGCATCTTTTCAGCCTTTGCAATGGCGTCAATGGGGCCCACTACCATAACTTTGTCACCTACTTGCAATATAAGTTCAGGTGACGCCACAAGGTCAATTCCAGAACGCTGAACGCGTGTGATATTAACGCCGTAAACGCTACGCAGTTTCAGGTTACGAATGCGTTTGCCATTAATCTCATCACGGGTAATGGCAATACGGCGTGACACCATCTTGGAGTTATCATTTTTCCAATCAAAATCCTCACGCTCACCCATAAATGTAAGAACCGCCTCGGCATCTTCCTTGCTGGCTACAACAAGAATCAAATCACCATTATGAAGCATCGTGTCTGCTGCGGGAACAATAAGTTCATCATTAACCATCATTCTGGAAATCACGTACTTACGCCCTATCAATTTAACGCATTGACTAACTGTTTTCCCTTCTATGTGGTGATTGGTTATTCTAATGGTAATCTTCTCCACCTCATCTTTCTCTTCTCCACTCTGCTGTTTTAGAGCCTCATTTTCCTTCTCAATATCTATTTTGAAGATGTTTTTTATGAGCAGCAGGCACAGAATTACCCCGATGACACCTAACGGATATGCAACCGCATAGCCAAGACCTATCGGAAGCCCGTCATAACCTACCTGCCCCAACGCCTCAACAGCGGCACCAAGACCAGGCGTATTGGTTACAGCACCTTGCATAATACCCACAAGCATAGGGAACTCTATTCTGCCATCGGCTATATAGAATATTGAGACAGTCGTGGCAATTGTAAGAAGAATAAGCCCTGTGGCAAGAAGATTGAGCCGCACACCGCCCTGTTTGAATGAGGTGAAGAATCCTGGACCTACCTGTAAACCTATTGTGTAGATAAACAGAATTAGTCCGAAATCCTTTATGAAATTCATAGCCTCAGAATCAATATTGGCTCCATAATGCCCCACTATAATGCCTACAAAGAGCACAAAAGTAACGCCAAGTGACACTCCTTTTATCTTTATACGCCCTAAAAGCATTCCAACTGCAATTACAAATGCGTAAATTGCAATAATATAAGCAGTGTTGGTTATTGTTCCTGTAGCGGGGTTAGTGAGCCATTCCATAATGTGTTTGAATTTTGTACAAAGATAAGTATTTTAATCTCTTGTTTCAAACACAAGTTCACCCTTTTTGCAATCAACATAGATTGGTCTGGTGCGGTCAACTTTGCCTGCAATTATTTGCTCTGAAAGGTCATTCAGAATAAAGTTCTGCAAGGCACGTTTTACAGGACGGGCGCCAAACTGCGGGTCATAGCCAGCCTCCGCTATATAATCTGTAGCCTCATCGGTAACTCTTAACTCTATGCCGTTGGCTTTAAGCATACGAGCCACTGAGTTAATCTGCAGATTTACAATGCGGCGTATCTCATCTTTGTTGAGTGGCGTGAACATTATAAGGTCATCAATACGGTTCAGGAACTCAGGCTTTATAATTTGCTTGAGCATTGTGAATACCTCATTACGTGTCTCTTCAAGCACCTCCTGACGGTTTGTGTCATTTATCTTCTCCATCTTCTCACGTATTACTTGTGAGCCCAGATTTGAGGTCATAATTATTATGGTGTTCTTGAAGTTCACCGTCCTGCCCTTGTTATCTGTCAAGCGCCCGTCATCAAGCACCTGAAGAAGTACGTTGAAGACATCGGGGTGAGCCTTTTCAATCTCATCAAACAGAACCACAGAATAAGGCTTGCGGCGGATTGCCTCTGTAAGTTGACCGCCCTCATCATAACCCACATATCCCGGAGGGGCTCCTATAAGCCTTGTGGCAGAGAATTTCTCCTGATACTCACTCATATCAATACGGGTAATCATATTCTCATCATCAAACAGGAAGTCTGCAAGAGCCTTTGCAAGTTCTGTCTTACCAACACCTGTTGTACCAAGGAATATGAATGAGCCTATAGGGCGTTTAGGGTCATTAAGCCCTGCACGGCTACGACGTATGGCGTTTGAAACGCTTTTTATAGCCTCATCCTGCCCTATCACACGCTTATGCAGTTCCTCTTCAAGGTGCAGTAGTTTCTCCTGCTCACTCTGGTTCATCTTGCTTACAGGTATGCCGGTCCACTTGCTTACTATCTCAGCGATGTCCTCATCTGTAACTTCCTCGCGTATAAACGGCTCTCCTTCAAGGTCTTGCAGTTTCTTCTGAAGTTCTTCTATATCCTTCTCCTTTTGCTGGATTTTACCGTAGCGTATTTCGGCAACCTTACCAAAATCACCGTCCCGCTCTGCCTTGTCGGCTTCAAACTTAAGATTCTCAATATCAATCTTATCTTGCTGAATGTTGTCAATATAGTGCTTCTCAGCCTGCCATTTGGCACGTCCTTCGGCATCTTTGCGTTTCAGTTCATCTATTTCAGCGGTCAGTTGCTTGAGTTTAGGCTCATCTTTCTCACGCTTGATAGCCTCACGCTCAATCTCAAGTTGCTTTATCTGACGTTCAATGTTGTCAAGTTCCTCTGGTAGTGAGTCCATCTCAAGACGCAGATGTGACGCCGCCTCATCAATAAGGTCTATTGCCTTGTCGGGCAAGAAACGGTCAGAGATGTATCGGTTGCTCAGTTCCACCGCCGCTATTATGGCGTCATCTTTGATACGAACCTTGTGGTGGTTCTCATAACGCTCTTTCAAACCTCTCAAGATTGAAATCGTGGCAGACTCATCGGGTTCATTTACCATTACTATCTGGAACCTACGCTCCAGCGCCTTATCCTTCTCAAAGTATTTCTGATACTCATTAAGTGTTGTCGCCCCGATGGCTCGCAGTTCACCTCTTGCAAGTGCCGGCTTTAGTATGTTGGCAGCATCCATAGCACCGTTTCCACCACCCGCTCCCACAAGTGTATGTATCTCATCTATGAACAGTATAACCTGTCCATCAGACTTAATTACCTCATTTATAACGGCTTTTAGTCTCTCTTCAAACTCTCCCTGATACTTTGCTCCCGCTATCAAGGCACCCATATCAAGTGAATAGAGCACCTTTTTCTTCAGGTTCTCTGGTACGTCACCTCTTATAATACGGTGTGCAAGCCCCTCTGCAATAGCGGTTTTACCCACGCCTGGCTCACCTATTAATATAGGGTTGTTCTTTGTACGGCGGCTCAGAATCTGCAATACCCTACGTATCTCTTCATCTCTGCCTATCACAGGGTCAAGTTTGCCGCTCTTTGCGCGTTCATTCAGGTTAATGGCGTATTTGCCAAGTGCCTGGTAGTTTTGATTTGTATTCTCCATGATGTTTAAAATTTTGCTTGAAATAAATATGCATAAGTTCCTTGATGTGTGTTAATTCCTTATATAGTCTGTTTTCGTTGGGCTGCACCCCATCTGTGATGGGGTTTGTCCCTCCCACTGATGGTCTGTGACCACCAGTGGTCCCCTCCCATGCACCTTCCATGGGGTTGAAAGGCCATCTCAAACAGACTATACAAATTACGCATCGTAAAACACTATTTATACAAAACTATTTCAAAGTTTCATCAATAATATTACAAATCTTGTTCCTAAGTGAAAAAACTGACAAAGTGGCAGAGAAATTGTGAATTCTATTCATATATTTGTGCAAACGATTAAATATATACGTGTTATGAAAAAGATGTTTTTATTAGCATTGATGGTGCTCTCAGTAGCACAGATGCACGCATTCACTGTTAACGGTAAGGTTTATGATGAGAATGGTGAGTTGATGCCTTATGTTAACATCTACGTTAAACAACAGCCTCAGAACGGTACTATCACTGATTTGAAGGGTGTTTTCTCTATTGATGAGTTCAGTAAGGGTCAGACTCTTGTTGTATCATTCATCGGATACCGCACAATGGATATCAAACTTAAAAAGGAGCCTGATGATACGCTTAAGATAAAGATGGTGGAGCAACCTATTCTGCTTCAGGAGGCATCGGTGGGTAAGGAGAAGAAACAGAGCCACCGCAAGCAGATGAAACAGATGATTGAAGATGTGCGCCGTCAGATGAGGCGTGACTTCCCTGACAGTATCGGGGTACGTTATAATGTGAACTCTGACTATGGCGTTTATAATGAAGATGAGGTCATAGCCATTGAGGATTTGGGCGGCGATATTGTGGAGATTCCTGGTGTTGCAAAGGATAAGAAGGATTTAATTCAACTGAAAGTCAATTGGATAACTCGATATCGTGACGCTCATACGCAGGAGAATTACTTGCGTCTGGACTCTACTCTTAAGAAGGAGACCAACGCCAAACTTGTTCATTATGCTGACTCAAGCCGTTGGGTGCATAAATTCTTATGGGGAAGCGGTGTGAAGTATGGTTTTGAGCAGTTTGCTGACTCTCCTAACAAATGGGAGGTTGAGGAGCGTGACTCTGTTACTGTTTTCACCTACACTGAATCTCGTAACTACATTGGCATTGTTAAGGGGAAACTTGTGCTGACTTTCTATCTTGACCCTATTACCTACAGTGTCAGGAATGTCTCTCAGGAATTTGTTACTGATGTCAATATTCCATTTGGCTACAAACTAACCAAAGAGCAGATTCAGATGCTCAACACTATTGTCATAGGTGTTCAGTTTGACAAATATTGGGTTAAACGTGCTCACGTTGATATTAAGCGTAACATTATCTATGCTAAATATTCAAGTGGGAACATAGGGGTAAAGGAGAAAAACATAATCACCAATATTCACATTGAGGACCGCAAACGTAAGAAACCTATTGATTTCAAGCAGACTGGTTCCATCAAGGTTAATTCCGCCGCCTTCGGGGTTCTGCCGTTCAGCAAGGCTCAGGAGATGAGTAAGTATGATTTGGTGATTAAACCGAAGCCGGAATAAGATACATTTGAACTTGTTTAAATTTGGTCATACCCCTCCAAAAACATGCAGTCAGGCCTGATAATGTTTTTTCCAGGGTATGACCAAATTTATTGACACAAGTTCAAATTATCTTTTGAAATTTATCAGAAGAAATTTCACCAGATTTTTTGCAGACTGGAGGGTCCACTCTTTAATCCATAACTTGCGGTTGTTGGTCCAGCGTTGCGGATGGGTGGTAATCATAAGTTGTGGTGGCAATGTTCCTTCATTGATAGCCTTAATAATGTCATCTGTTGTGTGATATGTGAGTCCGGCGGCATTCCAGCGGTCCTGGTGCCCCTCTATCTTGTCTCTTACACTCACTTTGTAACCGTCCCACATACGGCCTGTGTCTGTAAGGTAGAAGGTCTTTGAGTAATCTATATCAAAGTACGGCTCCCCTGTAATCCCAAGTTCCTTGTAGTCATATTTCTTCCACAAATCTTTTCCATCATACTTGCTTGTGGGCGCGCCGTGCATACAGATAGTCTTAACAGGATAGAATCCACGAAAGTAGTCCAACTGCTTTTTGAAATGTTCATACGCCTTGTCAACATCACCGCCGCAGATGCTCATATCTTCATAGTGATACCCTATCTCGTGGCCTAATTTTGCTATTTTCTTTATTATCTCAGGCTGATTGCTCTCTGGAACCACACGGAAGTAATAAACCGCCTTAGCACTGTGCGAATGCTCTATTTTAGCAGTTAATAATGAATTATTCGCACGTAAATCAACATCGTGGCGGAGAATAACATACTTCCTATTCCTCAATGATGAGGGGTCATCCAGATACTCTTCAAAAGTAACAAACTTGTAACCTCCGTCACTTAGCGCCTGCACAAGTTCCTCATATTTTTTTAGCGTGAAGTCCATAATCAGATTTTATCAACTTTAATGTTTTCCTTGATTTTGTCAATCATTATTTCAGGAATATCAGGTTCCATAAATTTTTCAAAGTTACGAAAAACATTTTCAATATCATCTATTATTTTTTTAGCGTGTTTAATATGCATTGCATCTGCTACAGCCATCATATCTGTACGTGTTACGTCATCACGCTTTCCGTTTATACTCATTTGATGATGTGCGGTCCATCCTCCGTTAGGATTATACGCATACCCCATATCGTATGCTGGTGACAATCTCCACTCTCCTCCTTTTTCAAGAATGAAAGTAATATTTTTGGTATGGTCATCTAGATTCATACCTATAACGTTAAATACCATTCTACGGAATAATTCCTCTGCATCAGAATATGGTAGATGCAGGCTTCTCATTACTCTGAAAGCATCTTCATAACTATACGCAAATCTTTGCTGAAAATCCATATGGTCCATTGCACAAAGCGTTTGTGTATGAACTTTTATTCCATTTTTTCTGTCAAACCTCTTGGTTAGGAAATGAGACCTGCCATTCTCTTTATAAAGACGGCTTTCCATCATATCAATACCACACGCTTTGGTAATCTTGTAATATGAATATTCCAATTCTCCATAATGTTTAGGTCCGGTTAAAACACCATCACTAACACCATCTAATTTTAATAGCCAATATTCAAATCCTTTAGGAACATCTATCTGTCCTGATTTAATCTCCCCTGTTTCGTCATTTAGCGCAATGACAGCTTTGGCACGTTGCCCGCCGGCAGATGTTCCAACCTTGATGATATCAAGTAATGCCTGTGACTTAGCAGAAATATTTGTGTTAAGAGATTCTTTCTTAGACAATGCTTCAGCTGCTATATTAACTAATGAATCAACCTCTATTTTAGATTCAGACTCTAATTCTGAATTCAGTACAGGTTCAAATTCAAGTGCTCCCATACTTCTTTTACCCTGATAACAAAGACGCTCAACAGGGTTGGCTGAATCTCTGCCCTGTCTTCTTAACCATTGCTCCATCAATTCCCTACCAAATGCATCAGGAAGTGAATCTGCCAACAATCCAGGCAAACCATTGTATGTCCAGTTTTTTAACTCAGGGAAAGAATAGACAATTTTTGGGTTACAAGGCATCTTGAGAGGTGCTGGTTCTATTCCTTTGCTGACAAATGATGGTTCATACTGGAATAATACACTCTGACTTGTTTCATCCCATTGGACACGTCCTAAATCAGTGCCCCATAATGTTACTTTTACATTTGTTACCATTCAGATTCAATTTCATTGATTTCTTTTTTAATTTTTCTAACCCTTTTAGGAGTATGTTGTTTTTCTAAAAATTTAGCGTATGATACAGGGCTGATTGGTGCTTCAGTAAAAAATTCTTTTAATAGTTCAAGTTTTTCCAATGCTCTCAATATTTGTAATAATGTCAAAAGAGAACAGCTGTTGCCTTTTTCCATATTGCTCATAGTGAACAATGATACTCCAGAGCGTTCTGACAACTCTTTTTGTGACAAATTACGCTCTATTCTCCACTGCTTTATCTTCTTACCAAATAAGGCTGCCAATTGTTTATCTGTTAATGTGTATACATTCATAATTATAGAAAAACATATATTTATATGGCAAAATTACTAATAAATATAGAAAAAACAAATATTATTTTAAAAAATTATACTCCAAGCACAATTGACGGGTCAATGTCAAGTTTACGGCAAATCTCACGGGCAATTTGAAGTGTGGGCTCAGTTTTGCCGCTCAAGTACTCACAAATACGCGCTGGTGATATTCCAAGCAGTTCAGCCACAGCCTTCTGGCTTAATCCTCTCTCATACATTCTCAGTTGAATAACTTCTGTAAGTTTTGGTACCCCGATGGCAAAGTGTTTCTCTGAGTAGTCAGAAACAAGATCTGTCAGCAGTTTGAACTCTATTTCCAAATTCTCTTTGGTTGAAGTGCAGTTCTCATTTGAGAACCCCATTGTGCCACTCATTGTATAGTAAGGAGCCGCTTCCTCTGCAGCCATCTGGGTATTGTCAGGAGTGAAACTCTCAATTGAATCTAACTGTTTCAGAATCTGTTCCACTCTTGCAACAGCCCAGTTATACTCTTTAATATTTGAAATCTCAGTCATAATTGTATAGTTGTTAAATCATTAATACGCTCATATTCATATTTATTGCCAATAAATCTGACAAAAAAGACCCCGCAGGTTATTCTACCAAGCAAATAGATTAATGTTTCTCTATTAACTATTTTAAATAAGTACCTGTTTTTGCCCACGCATTCCACATTCAAGCCAAAACAATACCTTGTGTCCTCATTCTCATTACAAGAGGAACGCTTGATACCAACAATACAGTCTTGCAATGCGACCCTACTCTCAGGGTGCTCCGCTATGTATTCCTTAATCTTCTGTTCTGTAAATACTTTCATTACACTTTACAATATTATATTACAATTATTGTAATTTGTTTTTATGCTCAAAAAATACGCTACACAATAAATAAATGTAGCGTAAAAAATCAACAAGTCTCGTGCTTGTAATTATTAAAATTACCCAAGATTTGTTCTATGTGAATAACCTCAGGACAAGAGTCCCAAGAAAAACCTCCACCTGTCAAATACCATTTTCCTCGTTCTGAAACAGGTACTTTCTTTACTGATGGGAATGCTGATAAAGGGACTGTAATTATCCTTCCGTCTTCTAATTGTACAGCCATTTTGCCTCTGACAGGGAAAGTGATTTTTTTAATTTTAGGGGTTATGTCCCAGAAACCTTCTACCTTACACATAATTATTCTTTTATGGTAATAATTTTAATTTTATCTCCTTTAATAAACTTATGCCATTGATTCATCAATGTATCCTTATGATTCTGAACAATGGAAACTATCTGTTTCAACTGTTGTTCAGATAAATCTCCACTATAAGCTATACTAATTTCCGGTTCCAACCAAATCTTACAGTATTTTTCCGTGTCTCGTTTACCTACATGGACATGTGCCCTGTTTTCATTAATGTCAGTTCCATAGAACAAAAATATCCAAGTAAACTTGGAAGAGATGTAAAGCAAAATCTTTGGCATACTCTATTTTTGCAAAAATAAATATTTATAGTTTATCAAACAAGAAATATAAAAATTATGTTTCGTTACTGCAAAGATAATCTATATATTTCAAATATCAAAATAAAATTACAAATAAAGTAATGAGTAATTGAATGAAAAAAATCGGGGCAGATTTTTTCTACCCCGATGAAAACAAGCCTGACGTAGAAATTACCTCTTAAAATTTCTATCACGCTCTTGATAGATGCGCTCAATAATATCAACCACCTTCATACCTTCAAGAAGGTTTGTGGCAATGGCACCTTTTGAGTTGAGAGTCTCAATAACGTTCTGGATTACAAAACCGTGGTTTTGAGCGGCACCCTTGTATGCACCAAAGTCATTCTCGTGTGTAGGCTCTTTAAGTTCAGGCATCTCATAATCCTCTATGTGACAGTGAACTACGGTATCCATATATTGACCGGCAACCTTAACGGTACCTTTTGAACCTATAATTGTAACAGAACTCTCAAGGTTCTTATCCCATACAGATGTGGAATAGTTCAATGACCCGATGCCACCGTTTATGAAGTCAAAATCAACACAACCAGTATCTTCAAACTCAATCAAATCTCCGTGAGAACAGTTAGCAAACTTACCACGAATATTTGTAATATCACCAAAGAGCCAATATAGCATATCAACATAGTGGCTGAATTGAGTAAACAGCGTACCGCCGTCAAGGGCGTTAGTTCCGTGCCAACTACCCTTCTGGTAATATTTGCCGTCACGGTTCCAGAAGGCATCAACCTTAACAAAATATATTTCACCAAGTTTTTTCTCCTCAACAAGGCTCTTTAGCCAAGCCATAGGTGGAGAATAACGGTTCTGCATAACGCAGAATACCGAGCGGCTCATTTCAAGTGACTTGAAAACTATTTTCTCTGCATCTGACTTAGTAAGTGCAATAGGTTTCTCAAGCACTACGTGTTTCTTAGCCTCAAGTGCCTTGATGGCATACTCAGCGTGATAACCGTTAAGGTTACAAATATTAACTACATCTATGTCGGGACGCTTGAGCATCTCCTCATAGTCATTGTAATAGTCCTCTGTTATTTCAGGGTCTATCTTCTCTTTTGGCAAAACATCACAAACAGCAACAAGTTTTGCGTTTGGATTTCTTCTTATCATTTCGGCGTGGCGCTTACCTATGTGGCCTAAGCCGACTACTGCAAAATTTATCATAATTGGTGAATCGGTGAACTGTTGAACCGGTGAATCGTAAAATCTGCTTCGATTAAACGATTAACCGATTCCACGATTAAACATTTATTTTATTCTTGTAACAAATCCATTCTCAAGTTTATACTCTTGTCCAGTGGCGGGACAGGTGGCAAGGCCGTCTGTGTTAAAATGCAGTTTCTGACCGTTCTCACTTACCCAACCAAGTTGACGTGCCGGATTTCCTACCATAAGAGCGAATGGTTTTACATCTTTGGTAACTACTGTACCAGCACCTATCAGTGCATACTCCCCTATTGTATGACCACACACTACGGTGGCGTTAGCACCTACTGAACAGCCTTTCTTAAGGATTGTCTGCTTATACTCATCTTTACGGCTGACGTGGCTGCGAGGGTTAATCACATTGGTAAAAACCATTGAAGGACCCATAAACACATCATCTTCAGCAATAACGCCTGTGTAAACAGATACATTATTCTGAATCTTGACATTGTTACCAAGCACCACATCTGGTGAAATAACAACATTCTGACCAATGTTGCAGTTCTCACCTATCTTACAACCACTCATAATGTGGCTGAAGTGCCATATCTTTGTGCCTTCCCCGATGACGCAATTGTCATCTACGTAGGAGGATTCGTGCTTAAAATAATTCATAATTGGTGAATCGTTGAACTGGTGAACCGGTGAATCGTAAAATCTATTTCGATTAAACGATTAACCGATTCACCGATTAAACATTAAATAAGTTCCAACACTGATTTAGTTATGTACTCCAACTGTTCCTCATCAAGTTCTGTGTGCATAGGAAGTGAGAGTACGCAGTCCATAAGTTTCTCTGCTACAGGGAAATCGCCCTTCTTGTATCGTGGGTCTTGATATGCTTTCTGCAGGTGTAGAGGAACTGGATAGTAAATCATTGCAGGTATCCCCTTCTCCTTAAGACCTGCTTGAAGTGCGTTACGGTCAACGCTGTCAGCAAGTTTAAGTGTATACTGGTGGAATACGTGTGTTGTGAAATCTTTGCAGACAGGTGTTGTAATCTTACTGCAACCTGCAAATGCCTTATTGTAGTAAGCGGCTGCCTTCTGACGTGCTGCAATATACTCATCAAGGTGTGGAAGTTTGGCAAGAAGAACCGCAGCCTGAATGCTGTCAAGACGGCTGTTCACACCAATTAAATCGTGGTGATAACGTACAACCATACCGTGATTGGCAATGGCACGCATTTTAGCGGCAAGTTCATCATCGTTGGTGAAAATTGCACCACCGTCACCGTAGCAACCAAGATTCTTTGATGGGAAGAAAGATGTACAACCTATATTGCCTATACAGCCTGATTTAACTTTTCTGCCATCAGAGAATGTATATTCAGCACCAATTGACTGGCAGGCGTCCTCAACTACGTAAAGGTTGTGCTCCTTTGCAAGTTTCAGAATTTCCTCCATATTGGCGTTATGACCAAATAGATGTACTGGAACAATGGCCTTTGTCTTAGGTGTGATAGCCTTCTTAACTGACTCAAGGCTTATGTTGAACGTATCCATATCAACGTCCACCACTACAGGTGTAAGTCCAAGCAGGGCAACCACCTCTGCTGTAGCAATAAATGTGAACGTAGGGGTTATAACCTCATCACCCGGCTTAAGTCCAAGTCCCATAAGGGCAATTTGAAGTGCGTCTGTGCCGTTTCCTGTTGGAATAACGTGCTTTACGCCCAAATACTTTTCAAGTTCCGCCTGGAACTCTGTAACTTTTCCGCCTTTAACAAATGAAGTTGTGTCAATCACCTCCTGGATACCGGTGTTAACCTCCTCGCGGATTTTCTCGTACTGACTTTTTAAGTCAACCATTTGAATTTTTTTCATAACGTTTGGTTATTTATTTGTTTGATTACAATATTGTGCAAATTTAATATATTTTTTAGATATTTGATTTATAATTTATTAACACAACATAAATTATATAAAATCTTTCGCTCCATACGGAAGTTCTATTTCCTCAAAAAATCCTATTTTGTTCAGCCAAAAACGCAACTCGCTTCGCTCAAACACTCATTTTTGTCTTCCAAAATGACGTATTTTTTTCGGGAACTTCCAAATTACGCTTCAGATTTCATATGATTTGTAATATATGTACCCGGTTGAGGCGTCTCCACCCCGTGGAGCGTGCACGGGAGGGGACCGCTATGGGTTACAAACCCATAGTGGGAGGGACAAGACCCTTCACAGAAGGGTTGAAGCCCTCAGAGGGTACATATATTACAAACTATGCAAACTAAATCTAAAGAGTTAGAATCCTAAGGAGAAGCCTACGGTGAGTGAGACGTTGGAACCTTTGTAGAAATCAGGGGTGAATTTATCCAAAGCCTGGTCTGCAGTCAGGCGGTTGTCTGAGGCTATTGATTTTGAATAGTCTAAATTATGCCCGCGGGCGTAGTTCCAATCAACATTTATAATGGCGTAGGCGTTAGGCCAAACCTCATACAGAGCCTTGAAAGAGACTATGTCATTTTCCCAAAGAATATTTTTGAGAACAGGCGCTGAGAGTGCTGCCTTTGTATCTGTACGCAGGTACTCATAATCGTTACCCTTCTGGTCTTTAGTATAAGATAGATTAAGGTTAAGTTGGCGTATGGGCTTGTAGTTTATGAACGCAAAAAACTGTTGGGCGTTGTCTCCAAGATAATGTCCCATATTGTATGAGTTTGAAGCCCATGTAATTGACTGTATTGAGTGCTTATAGCAGAGTGTGTTGGTGCGTGTATATTCAAAACCAACCTGAACATTCTTCAGCGGCCAGTTGCTTACCGTAACACCACACTTATATGACACCAAATTATTCTGTGGATTTGTCCATCTGCTCAAACTGAACTCATCAATGTAGAATGAGGCGTATAGATGTGTGTGTGGTATATTTCTGGTACTCAAGTTAATAAACACCTGTGAATTTTGGTTCTCCATAGCCATTCCCTTGGTCACGGCGTGGTCAAGTGACTTGAAGAAGGCAAACGGAATCAGGAAAATTGGCTGGAACTCACCTGAATAGACCACAGAGTTGCCAATTGCAAGGTGCAGACCCTTTATTGGCGTGAACGTGAACATATTAGCCGCAATATATTTGTTCATAGGTCTGTAGTGCTTCTTCCCTTCCCCGATACCAGAATAGTTCTCTTCCCAATACCACTTTGTGCTATCCACCACATTGCTCATCATAAAACCATGTATGTAGTTGAATTCAAACCACTTACAAGGCGTGAGATTAAGCGTTATCATAGGAAATGAGGGCTGCCTGCCAGAGATAATATTACTACAGTTATAACTATCACCCCAAGTCAGGCTCTCCTTCATAAAGCCTATGCTGCCCCACCAGTCATACACACGTATGCCTCCACGAACATCGGAGTAGTCACCGCCGTAATTAGCCTCCTTATATTGGCATCCGGGTAGGTTGTAGAGGTACTGTGGCTGTGAAAGTTTGGCACAATCAATACGGTCACCTGCTGTAGGATATTTGCTCTTATTAAGGTAACTTCCATCAAAAGATTGGTCACGTATGCTACCCCATATTGACACGTGCTTCACTATATCCATCTGCAAATCAACACCATACCAACGTTTCATTATAAGTCCGTTGCTGTTGTAGAACAAATCCATACCCAGCAGCGGGCGTATGGAAGCCTTAAAATATTTGTTGTGATAAATGAACTGCGGCTGTAGCAGAGAGAGGTCAAATGTCTTCTTATCTGTCCAGTGCACATACGCCTTAGGCATAGTGTCAAGTTCATTGGCAAACTCACTTATAAAGAAACTCAAATCCTTCTTCTGACGCTTGAAAAGCAGTGAATCCTTCTGTTGAGCCTCCTTCAGGGCGGCTGCTATAACATTACGGTTATAGGGCTTAATTGCAGAGTTCACATCCACGATACCGTCCATAGCAAGCTCATCTATGAAATCATAAATGCGTGTGTAACTTGTGCTCTCTGGAATGTTTTGAGCGGAGCACTCAAAAGAAAAAATAAAAAATAAAAAATAAAAAAGGCCCCTCCTGACCTCCCCCCAGGGGAGGAAATCAAAACAAAAAAACTTTTCTTTTTTATTTTTTAACTTTTCACTCATTTACTTCTCGCATGTTTAAATACAATATTATAGAATATCAGCCACATATACTTAATGTCTGTTATGAACCAACCATTCTTCTCACATGCTTTCAGATACTTCATCTCTGATGCCTGAATCTCATCAAGTGTCTTTGGCATATCAGCATAGAACGGCGGAAACAGTCCTGGTTTGAACTTAATCCTAAGATTTTGGAGTTCATCACAGTATAGGTTGAAATATTGGTTGCTTATAGGTCTCACACCCACAAACTTCATATCACCCTTAAAGAAATTTATGAACATAGGTAGTTCATCAAGCCAGCATTTACGCATAAACTTGCCAACGGTGCTCACGCGTATGTCATGGTTGAACTTACCACCCTCCTGCAGACCGCTCTTCTCATAAATGTACTCCTGAAGGAACTCAGAATATGGATACATTGTGCGGGTTTTGTAAAATTTGAACACCCTGCCGTCCTTGCCAACACGGTTCAATGCTATAAACAGTCCGTAACGACGTTTCTTGTACATAGGAGGCTCCTTCTTACGCTTTGCCACAAAGTATGTGTAATGCTCAATCTTTTTTTCGGCAACTACCTCAAAACCACAATAATATAGACGTCCGAACGCCTCTGTCTTGGAGAGAACACGGCGTTTGCCGCTTGTCAAATCGTAGTAAAGACGCTTTGTAAGGAAGAGTTTGGGGATAACACGCTTTATAAAGTAGTAGAATGAATATACCACCCAATTTATTCCCTTCGGATACTTCTGTAGTATAAGGTGCTTTTTTACGCTCTTATCTTTGAACACACCCACAAACAAGCCATCGTCAGGCAGTTTCTCATTAATAATTGAGAACATTCTGTTTATACCACGAATATTGTTAAGACTGCGCACATTCATAATGCAGTCAAACCTATACGGCGTAAGTTGCTCAAAATTAAATAGTTCAGTGGTTGAGAGAATTACAGTATTGGTGCTGTGAATATCAATCTGGGAGTCCAGCCATTTGAACGGTTTCTCCCCCATCCATGCAAGCATAGCGTTCCTGCGGGCTTCATAACCCTCATCGGTTATTCTTGATGGCGGAGCAAGCACACTTTTGGGCTCACGCTTCTCCACCGGCTTCACATCTGTCTCAGGGTCAGAGGCATAGCGTAAGGCAAAATATACTGACTGAATAAGAGCGATAAGCAAGAATACTGTTATAGCAATGGCAAGAATAAGCAAAATTGAGTGTTGCGGATATAGGAAATAGATAATTGAAGCCCCGATGGCGTATGTGACAGTAGTGGCTGTGAATACAGATTGCATAGCCTTGGCATAGTTCTGATACTTGAGTGAAGTACGGTAACGTCCGGCAAAAAAGGCAATAAAAATCCACCCTACGGCATACGGCCAATAGACTATTCCGTATTTTGTAAATGGCTCAGCGGCATTTGTAGGTGCAATCCATACTACTATGAAGAATGACGCTACAAGTGCTACAATGTCAACAATCAGTTGTCTGAAATCAAAGGTAAATTTCTTACCCATAGGCATTTTACATAAACGCTACAAATATAAGCAATTTAATTAATATTTACATTATAAACCCATCTTCAACAGAATAGCCTCAATCCTAACTTTCCTACTTTGTAGAGAAATTTATGGTTTATATGCAGGTAGCGTCCGTGTTCAACAAGTTCGCCGCCAAAACGTAGTTTGAAATCCCGCACACCGTACGGTATGCCTGGCACTCCGGCTCCCATAGTGTCAAATGTAGTCTGACCGTCAGAAATGGCGTTGGTTATTGTCTTCCAATATAATAGAACGCTCGGACTCACCACCGTATATTCAGAGTCCAGACCGCAGGCGTAGTAGTCATATACAGTATCATCACTCTTAACCTGAAGCATTCCGCCAATAATTCTGCCGTCTTGGGCACAAATAAGCAGACGCCCGGCATCAGTAGAGATAATCTTTTCAAAAAACTCAAGCGGGAACAGGGGCTTCCTAACCTTATTCTTATAGTGTTGCTTTAGTAGTTCATAAAACTCATCAACCTCATCTATCTCATCGGCGTACTTGCACTCCGCCCCGCTCTCCATAGCACGCTTAATCTGTCGGCGGCGGTTATCATCCATACGGGCAAGCGCCTCTTTATTGCTGTCACATTTTATTTTTACATTGAGGTGCGGTTTATATTCAAACCCCGATGCCTCAAAAGCCTCTCTGTACTCACTATAATCGATTTCACAGCGTATCTCAACATATATGGCGTCACGGGTGGCGTTTTTCAGAAGGGTGAGCAGTTTCTCCACCTCCGCCATCGTGGTACCGGGTTTTATGACAGGTCCGCCTATTATAATGGCTCTGCGTGAGAAGAATCCCTTGAGCGTTCCTGGTTCCTTCTGCAAATAGCCTTGCACATAACAATTTTTAGTGGAGACCTTGAAAGCCTTCACGCAACTGAGTTCCTGAAAGAACTGCAGCGCCTCATCGCTTTGAAACCAAGACTGAATCAATTAGTTACGCTACGCTTTTTGAACAAACGCTCAAAATATAAAGTTTGTTTTTACATCCTTTAGCAGAGGATGTTTTGTATCCTTCTCTGAAATTATGCGTTTCTCTTCAGGCACGCCCCAGTCAATGCCAAGTGCGGGGTCATTGTACATAATCCCACCCTCAAGGCTCGGAGTGTAGAGGTTGTCACACTTATATGTGAATACAGCCTGTTCAGAGAGTACTGAGAAACCGTGGGCAAAGCCTTGCGGAATCATAAACTGAGTCTTCTTGTCACCGTCAAGTTCCACTCCAAACCACTTTCCGTATGTTGGAGAGCCTGCACGCAAATCCACGGCAACATCATATACCAAACCCACTACCACCGATACAAGTTTAGCCTGTGACGCTGGTTGCAGTTGAAAGTGCAAACCTCTTATAACTCCGTAGGTTGACTTTGATAGGTTATCCTGGCAGAAGTTATAGTTTATGCCCGCCTCACGGTATCGTTGCTCATTGTAAGTCTCACAAAAATAGCCTCTTGCATCACCAAAAACCTTAGGTTGAATAACAAGCAGACCCTTAATTCCAGTCTCAATTATCTCCATAATATCTTAAATTTTTACACGACTCCAGTCAAAATCAAAGCGCTCAATATCCTCCTCCACAAGCGGACCGCCCTGCTGAACCTCTATGAAGGTCAAATCTGTAAGAGCCTTTACAGCGTGGAAATGCTCTGCAGGAATATTAACCACGTCACCACGCTTCACACGGGTTATATTGCCGTCCAAAATAAACAACCCCTCGCCGTCAATGAAAGTCCAAACCTCACTCCTATGATGGTGAATCTGATAACTTATGTTCTTGCCACGCTTCAGCGTTATTGTCTTTGTCAAAGCCTTGAACCCGTCTCCAAACTCCTGGATGTTAAGCACACAATAATTACCCCAGCGGCGCTCCTCATACATAGGACGGTTTGTAAGTTGGTCTGCGTGATCCTTAATGGTTTCAGATACCTTTTTGCCACAAACAAGTATGCCATCGGGGCAGGCGGCAACCACAGTGTCTTTTAATCCATTACAGAATATAGGTATGCTTAACTCGTTGATAACGTGTGTGTTCTCAATTTGTTTGCCAAATGTGGCATTACCTACTATATTACTATGAAGTTCCTCTGTAAGCGTGTTCCAAGTGCCTAAATCCTTCCAATTCCCATCAAACGGAACCATTAAAACATTAGTGGCGTTCCGCACAACTTCATAATCAAAACTTACCTTAGGTAAAGTGCTGTATTTGCTTCTAAACTCACTGTATGAACTTACATCCAGATACCGCTTTGCAATGTCAAGCGCATATCCTAACTTGAAAGCGAATACCCCTCCGTTCCACATCGCCCCCTCTTTAACAAGCGTTTGAGCGTCTTCAATTTCCGCTTTCTCCACAAATTTTTCAACCCCTGTCCCCTGTCCCTTGACCCTTGACCCTACTATGTAGCCGTATTTTGGAGAGGGATAAGTAGGCTTTATACCCATCAGCACCAAGTCCGCCTCACCATTTTCAACATGCTTTGCCATCTCTTTTATTGTTTCATAGTACCCCTGTTCAGTATAGGCATCACAAGGCATAACAACAACAGTCTCATTCTTTTGTACTTCATTTTCCAGTGCCAGATACATAGCAGATAGCAATATGGCAGGGAACGTGCCACGTCGTTCAGGCTCTGATACAAAAGAATATTTTATTTGAACTTGAATCTGATTCTCTATTGCGTCTCTTTGCTGATTGTTGGCGGCAATTGTGATTTTGGCATCAATGTCAGCCTCTTTAATTTGCCTGATAACACGCTGTATCATACTCTCCTTTGCGCCATCAGGAGCTTGCAAAAGAGGAAGAAACTGTTTTGACCTTGCATAGTTGCTAAGTGGCCACAGGCGCTTGCCGCTACCACCGGAGAGAAGAATTAGTTGCATAATAATATAATTGAAAGTTGAAAGTTGAAAATTGAAAGTTTCCGTCATCTCGAGTCCCATCCCGTCATCTCGAGCGTTAGCGAGAGATCTTAATAAAATATTCCACGAAAATAGTTGTTTTTAATGAAATTTGCAACATTTTAGGCTTATATTATTTTTTATGGTTGCAAATCATAACCCATTTATTATTATAAATATTGGCATCTAACATTCTAAACTTTTCAAAATCAAGCCTATACAGACACGGCATAAGGCTTATCTGGTCTCTTGGGCAACCGCTTTCAAACTCATTCCACCATAGTTCCATCAACCTAATCACATGTGGATTATTATGCCGCCGTATCAGAATACCATTCTCAGTAATGCCCATATCATCTTTGAAACCCCACTCCACATATCTCTGCCACTGTTTCTCAGCCATATCGGGGTTAATCATTCCTCTCTTAATTAAATCATCAATCTCCTCACGCACGCTGTGGCAATCACTATGCCTGAACGCCACTATCGTGGTATCACAGCCGTTTAACTCATCTAAAAGTTCCGTCAAATCACCCGTAATAACCATATCGGCGTCAAGGTAGATACTCATATCATATTTAGGGTCAAGATAGAGATGAGGCAGCATCTTAACCTTTCTGGAGAGAAGAATATTTTCAATATCATCTTTTTCTATATTACTTCGTGGATTTTTACACGGTTGATTTTTACGCAAATATGAATTTAGGGGCAAATATAGACTTAACTCATCCTCCGTATCTAAAAATATTACATTCCACACCCCTATATTACCACAAAACCTGCAGTCACCTATCGGTCTCCACCTACATGGATTATGCGTATCACATAAATCCGCAATGCCTGCATTGTTAGTAAACAAAAAATACCCAGCCCCAGGCATCACCACCTGAGGCTGTTTAACCGTATCATAATCTCCAGTAATTACTGTATATATGGCAATATGAGACATTAAGACATTGTTTTCATTCCAATTCCCCGATACTCAAACCCAAGTTTTCTGAGTTCCGCGGGGTCATAGATGTTTCTGCCGTCTATTATTACGGGCTCCTTTAGGCTCTTCTTTATTATCTGCCAATTTGGTAGGCGGAACTCCTGCCACTCTGTTACAAGACATAGTAAATCAGCCTCATACGTGGCATCGTAGGCATCTTTTGCAAAGTATATTGAGCCATCAGTTATTGCATTGTCAAAGCCAAGGAATTTGGGGAATGACTTTACCACAGGGTCAAACAGACGCACTTTAGCTCCTGCGGCAAGCAGTTGCTTAATAAGGACTATAGAAGTGGCTTCGCGTATGTCATCTGTGTTTGGTTTGAAGGCGAGGCCCCAGAGGGCGATGATTTTGTTGCTCAAAGGTTGAGATCCTTCGCTACGCTCAGGATGACGACGAGGCGAATGCTCGTAATGACGGAGAATTTTCTCAAACAGCACCCTCTTCTGATGCTCATTCACAGCCTCCACAGCCTCAAGCAGTTGCATTGTGTAGCCGTTATCTTTAGCGGTATGGATTAGAGCCTTAACATCTTTTGGGAAACAACTGCCACCATAGCCACAACCAGCATAGAGGAACTTGTTTCCAATGCGGGTGTCAGCACCAATTCCACGCCTAACTTGATTTACATCAGCACCTACAAGCTCACACAGGTTTGCCATATCATTCATAAAACTGATACGGGTGGCAAGCATACTGTTGGCGGCATATTTTGTCATCTCTGCCGATGGAATATCCATAAACAGCACCCTGAAGTTGTTCAAAAGGAATGGTCTGTAAAGCGTAGTCATCAACTCTTTCGCTCTCTCACTCTCCACCCCTATAACTACTCTATCGGGGCTCATAAAATCCTTAATAGCAGCACCTTCCTTTAGAAATTCAGGATTTGAAGCCACGTCAAAATCAACTTTAACACCACGCTTGTCAAGTTCCGCTTGAATGGTAGCTTTAACTTTTTTTGCTGTACCCACAGGCACGGTACTTTTAGTAACAAGCACTATATAGTGGTTCATATTCCGCCCCACAGTCTTTGCAACCTCAAGCACATAACGCAGGTCTGCACTGCCGTCCTCATCGGCAGGCGTGCCTACGGCAGAGAATATAACCTCCACGTCATTTATAACATCGGGTAATGAGGTAGTAAAATGCAGACGCCCTGCCCCTACATTCTTCTTAACCAAATCCTCAAGTCCTGGCTCAAAAATTGGAATAACACCAGACTGCAACTGGTTAATCTTATGAGCGTCAACATCCACGCAAGTAACATCAGCCCCTATCTCCGCAAAACAAGCACCAGATACAAGACCTACATAACCTATTCCTACAATTGCAATACGCATAATTCAGTGTTTTATATGAAGGATTTCACTTTATCTTGCAAATTTATCACAAAATTTGCAGAAAATCAATTAACTTGATGGTTTTGATGCCATCGGGGTTAAGAAGTGAAGTGTATGGATCAAGAGTGACAACATATTTTGGATAGTTGTCCTTGATTTGCTTTAGGTTGCCGTACTCACGATTGTAAGTCTCTTCTGAATAGATGCCTTTGGTAACTTGGACATAAATGATATTGTCTCCATTTTTAGCAACAAAATCTATCTCCTTACCATCAAGAGAGCCTATATAGACGTTATAACCAAGTGATTTTAGCTTGAGATATACAACATTCTCTATTATTTTCTCAATGTCTAAGAAACGTTTGTCAGCACATAGGAAATTACGGATGCCAAGGTCTTCAAAATAGTATTTCTCCTGATGCTCAAATATACGTTTGCCTTTTATGTCATATCGGCTGACCTTATCAATAATATAGGAGTTGCAAAATAGTTGTAAATATTCATCTACTGTATTGGCATATACTTTTCCTCCATTCTGTTTCAATTGATTGGCTATACTAAGTGATGAAAACGTCTTTCCACAATTATCTGCAATAAAACGAATAAGGTTCTCAGTCTGCTCATAATTACGGATTTGGCGACGACTAATTATATCTTTTACTACAATTGTATTATAGATGCTTTCAAGATAATTGTTACGCTCACGATTATCTGACAACGGAATGTTTTTAAGAAATGGAAGCCCACCCCACTTCAAATACAAACTCATATTGTTATCTGAATTTTCAAGATTATAAAATTGGAGAAATTCAGTATAATCCAAACTATGGATATGTATTTGCAGATATCTGCCAGCAAAAACTGTCGCTATCTCACTAGAGAGCATTTGAGCGTTGCTACCTGTTACAACAACATCCACATTGGGTTGTTTTACATAATATCGCAATGTTTTTTCAAACTCAGATATTACCTGAACCTCATCAATAAGAATATAATTACGTTTGTCAGAATTTATTTTTGTTTTTAGATAGTCATTAAGCTCAATGTAGGTTTTTATAGCGGCATTGTCAGGATTCTCCATATCTATGAATATCACATTGCCATTTTCTGATAATTTTTGCTTGATATTCAACAATATATAACTCTTACCGCTACGTCTGTGTCCTGTAAGTACTATTACCTCTCCTTTACCTAAAAGGTTCAGTATTCTGTCTTCATACTTATTTCTGAAAATTGTATCCATATTGAGAATTTTTGGCAAATATAAGAAAAATTTTCAATATAAAAAGAATTTTTCCACTCAAATACTCGCAAACACGAGCCGGCGATACACCAATAAGTTCCGCCACAGCCTTTTGGCTTAGTCCTCTCTCATACATTCTAAGTTGTATAACTTCCGCCAGCGTTGGCATACCCACATCAAAATGCTTGTCAGAATAATCAGAAACCAGGTCTGATAGCAATTAATGTAATAAATAGATGTCGCAATAAATTATTTTGTAAATTAATTTACCTTAACATCCCCAAAATGTGGAATTTTGTAGATTAAGCAACCATTTTTGTGGAATTTTGTAGATTAAGCGATAGTTACTTGTTCCCCTGCTTGTTCCCCGTTCTCTTGTTGACGCCAAATTATAGTACAGAAATCAGCATCTTGAATTGTTTCCACTTAATCTTTCCATCATTGTCCCTAATTCAGAATATGTATATGTACGTGCTGTGTTTGCCTTTTCCACAAGAGATTTATTAGCATTTTTTATTGCTACATCAAGATTGCCACCATTTTTCTGAAAATAAGAGTGGAGGCCTTTACAGCTTTTGAAGAAATCTTCTGTTTTGCTATATTGGCAATACTTGTTAATCGCATCAAGCAGCTCTTCCTGTTTGTTAAATGGACGTGAAGTATATCCAAAGTAATACAAGAAAAACAATTCAGTACACAAATGTGTTTCAAAGAACGACACTTCACAATATATACCTTTTGACGGCCTTGAAATAGGTTTTCTATATTTATATTTTAATTGTTCATATCTTGAATGATATGGTTCTTCTGTTTTATTGTCCATATCAATCAAGCAATAAATACGTTGATAGCCTAAAGAAATCCCCTCAATAATTTTTGCATCCAACTCTTTTAAATTAGTATGCTTTGGAATATCTGGTTTTATGGTTAAACCATTGAATAAATCATTTAGTGACTGCAAATAATAAAATTCAGTCGGACCTTCTCCAATGATTAACACTGTATTTCTTAGTTTCCCCATACACTATTCCTCCATATCAATAAAAATGGAACCGAGTTCTGGTTTAGCACCTAAACGACCTATTCTATATGAATTATATAGTGATAGATTCTTGTGTAATCCAAAAGAATCACCACGACTATATTCAGATGATGCTGTTTCTCTGTTTTTTTCCACAAACCACACTACTCCACGATTTTCATTAATCAAATCCTGTGCTAACAGAGATGTCTCCTGGCTTGTTATAATCAATTGTGATTTTTGCGAATTAAATATGAAAACATTCAAATAATAATATAACAAGTCATAATGTAAATCCTCACCAAGTTCATCAAGATAATATATATGATTATCAGAAATCATATCATATAGCATTTCAAGAATACGGATATACTTTATTGTACCAACAGATTGATTATCCAAGTTTATCTCAAACGATTCGTTACCAGCGTGATTTTCAAAAGCAATAGAATCCACTACTGTTTTCAGCAAACTCTCTTTAATCGGGTCAGGTAAGTTGTCATTTTGTACCTGTTCTCTAAATTCACGTGGAATAATTCTGTCTTGCATAATTGGTTTAAAATCAAAAATATTTAAATCTGCCTTTTGAAGCATTTTTTTATAAAAGTTATGCTTTTTACTATCATTATACGCTTCCTTTAACTGCTCAACGATACCTTGATTTTGGGCAAAATCACCATCAACATCGTGGTAATGAGTTATAATCCACTCGTATAAAGAGGTAAATTGTATTATATCCTCTTTAAAAATATTTTTTCTGCAGACAGACAAGACACTATGATTATTTAAAGTGTTATCTCTTATGCTTTGCTGTGTTTTTGAGAGCAATTTTAAACTAGGTCCGAATTTAATATCAGATTGAACATTTTCCTTAACAAAAGTTCGTTCATAAAACAGTGATTTAGAACCATTAGGATAATAATTAAGCACCTCTTTTAGTATAGATTGGCGATTGAACTTAACATCATAATCATACAGAATTTCGTTAGCATAAAAAGATATATGCATTTCAGATGGTTCTTCACTTGTAAGTTTAAATGGTTCATATTCCTCAACACTCTCACTAGCATTTGTTTTAGACCATACCAATAAACGGAACACATTATTCAAAGCTATAAGCATATTTGATTTGCCGGAAGCATTTGAACCATATAAAACACCAAGTTTATATAACAATGTTCCGTCTGGCATCATTACCTTTAACTCTGATTCAGCTCCCTTTGCGGTGAAATCAATTTCTTGCTTGTCTCGGATGGACAAAAAATTCTTTACCCAAAAATCTTTAATCATAAATTTATGCTTAAATGTAAAATTTTTACAAAAATAGAATATATTTTAATAATATACAAAATATTTTCACATTTTTCGTAAATTATTTACAAAACAACTGCCAATTTGTCATATTTATGTATTGGCATAAGATTTGATTAATATAGATAAAAAAACAAGAAAGGAGGTGTGAAATTATGGCTAAGACTGAAGATGGAAAGAAAAAAATATATGTGCATGAGTACAAAACAGAAGACGGGAAAAAGGTACCAACACATTATCGTTCAACTCCTAATACATGTAAAGGAGAAAAGAAAAAATAATTGAACATGTTAAAGGTTGCAAAAAAAATGCAACCTTTATTGTTATAAACTAATCAGTATAAATTATAGTATAGGGACAACATCAGTTGTTTTTATTTTAATTATTCGCATATATCATACCTCCCTTTTTGGATAGATGTTTGGGACAAGAATAATGGACTTTGCCAATTGCAGAATGAGTGAACAGATTAAATATGTATTCAATGATATTTGTTATAATTAATTTTTGTATATTTGCATTTGAATGAAATTTCAAATGACGAGCAAAAATCGAATACATATTAGCAAACAACGTTATGCTTGGGCATTGCAACGTGCTGGATATACGGAGGACGATTATATAATCGCACATCCTAAATCAGAGTTGCCACTGTGGATAACGGAAGAAAAAGAACCAACCATAAAGCAATTGGAGGATTTTGCACATTCTGTCAATGTGCCATTTGGTTATCTTTTTCTTGAAGAAGTACCATCAGAAAGCATTCCATTCCCCATGTTCAGAGGCGAAGCAGGTCGTAAAGAACAGTTTGATTTAAATGTATTCGATACAGTTTGTTCTATACAGCAACGACAAAGTTGGTTAGAAGATTATATTTCAGACAATGAAATTGATACCTGTCAATTAATCGAATGTATAACCATATACACTCCTATTAGCGAAGCCGTTGAACACATTCGTAACGAACTACATTTGCATGAAGACTGGGCATTCCAACTAAATTCACCCGATGTTGCAGTTAACAAAATGACTGAAATTATGGAGGAAGCAGGTATTTTTATTGCATATAACGGAGTTGTAGGAAACAACACACACCGACCAATCGAAGTATCAGAATGCCGAGGTTTCGCATTAGTAAACAAAATAGCTCCATATATTTTTATCAATAGTCAGGATGCTAAAACAGCCCAATTATTTACATTAGTACATGAAATGGTTCATCTGATGTTGGGTATTAGTGCGGGACATGCGGAAGAGTATTTCCCAGCGACAGATGAAGACGAGCACTATTGCGATTCAGTAGCTGCAGAATTTTTAGTTCCTAGCAATTTATTAAAAAAAATATGGGATAATAACATTAATAAAATGTCTCGCAAATTCAAAGTGAGCGAGTTGGTGATTGCAAGAAGAGCACATGATATTGGATTGTTGTCTGATGTTAATTATCGCAAATTTTGGCAAGAGTATAAAAATAGACCTGCACGTCAAAAGAAAGTACAATCTGGTGGCAGTTTTATACGTACTAGCATAAAACGAGTTGGAAAATTATTTGCCATACATGTAAATAATGCTATCAATAGCAATCAGTTATCTTATACTCAAGCATATAGATTGACTGGATTGTATGGTCAAACTTTTGATAAATTTATGGCTAATGCTTTAATTAGATGACATATTTACTTGACTCAAATATTTTCATACAATCTAGAAAGAACTTACCGATGGACATCTGGAATACTTTCTGGCATAAAATTATTGAATTAGCTCAAGAGGGTTTCATATTTACTATCACAAAAGTAAAAGAAGAAATTGAGAGAGGTAATGACGATTTGTCTATCTGGATGAAAACAAACCTACCAAATGATTTTTTTATAGCAGAGGATGCTACTATCTTAATAACCTATGCAGAAACACAAAATTGGGTTGATTCACAAGAGCATTTTACAGAAAATGCTAAAAGAACCTATGCCTCTGTTGCTGATGCCTTTTTAGTTGCCACAGCAAAAGCAAAAAACATGAAGTTGGTTACATTTGAAAAATCAAATTTACAATCTAAAAAAAGGGTCTTAATACCTGATGCTTGTAATGGTATTGGAGCACAATGTTGTGACCTTAATACTATGTTTAGGGAATTAGGTGTTGTACTATAACTGTTCTGCCTTGATAGTTTATGTATGAATAGTGCACCTACCCCACCACCTTCCGCTTCACTTTAATCAGCTTGTCGGCCAACTCTCTGCCAAGGATTTTGTCGCAGATAAAGCCCACAATCTTACCCTTTAAGGTTGGGGATTTGGTCCACGAGGCGGCAAAATGGTGAATGGAATATGTATTCGCTGAAACTCTAAGGACACGAGTAGATGTTAGAGGTGAAAAATAGTCAAACGGATATACTCTTAAACCCCATTTCTCAATATATTGAGGCAGACCATTCGCTATTAAACCACTAGAAACCATCTTCTCCCCCATTCTCTGCACATTGGTAGTCATATCAAATGAGCCGTCAGGCATAATAAACTTCAGTCCATCATATATGGCAAGCATATCATTCACCCAATCACAATCTGCCTCACAACCAAACACACAAGTACCAAGCAAATGAGCCTTTGACTCCTCAAACCCAATAAATGCCGTATCGCTCAGCAACGGCTCAAATGATTTCAGCACCTCAACATCCATATCAAAATATACCCCTCCACACTTCTTCAACGCTACAAGCCTATAATAATCACTCACAAACGCATACTTTTTACAAGCATACGCCTCTTGCACATAAATTGGTGCCGCATCTATGTCACAATTAGACTCATTCCATTCCTTAATTTCCCAATCAGGCATAAACCTCTTCCACGATGCCATATATTTCTCTATGACATCAGGTATCGGATTACCTCCAAACCAACAATAATGGATAATTTTTGGAATCATATAATCAAATTAATGCCAATCCCCCGATACTCAAACCCAAGTTTCTTTAGTTCTGCAGGGTCATATATATTACGTTAATTTATAATATTCATAATATAGTCGATACTTCTTCTAATTATATTGTAGCATTTATACATTTTAGATGTCGTTATTCGGCATGTTTTGTATAATCTGTCCCGCCAATAATTTACCATTTTTATGTTTATTGCGCTTAACTCCATCACTTCCCCAAGTACCCCATTGTTTAAAAAAGAACGCTGCACCAAACGATTCAACTTGTTTTTTAATATTGAGTGCCCATTCTTCTTTCATTGGTCGAGCTTTAGACCCACTTTCACCGCCCACAATAACCCAATTTATTCCTGAAAGGTTCAACGCTCCAAGATCCTCAACCAAAGGCTCACAACTTAGAAAATGTATAGTCGCTGGAATCTTACGTAAATCATCAATACGAGAGCAGGAACTTTTGCATTCAACAGTAACACCTAGCCAAACATTTTCAGGAACTATATGTGTTGAAAAATATTCCAACATCCTTTCACTTCTTTTTGTTAATATTTGATATCGATGTTGGGGTGTTCCTTGTATTGTATTCATTATTTTATCAATAAACGAAAACGGAACATTTTCGTGAAACAAATCGCTCATAGAACAAATAAAAATATTATGACTTCTTTTCCATTTACGAGGGGTCTCTAACTCTTCTTCATGCAGGGTGACATCAAATCCATTCTGATATTTTGGAATACCCATAGATTTTAAACGGAATGCCATCATCTCTGCATAACAATGTGCACAGCCAGCACTCACTTTCGTACATCCTGTTATCGGATTCCAAGTTTTGTCTGTCCATTCAATTTTAGTAGTTTTCATTTTTTTTAATTTCTATTACGATTTTTGGATTATTCAAATCTTTTGCATCATTATAGTTAATATAAAAAGAGCCATTCCGTGCTTTTTCTCCAGATGAGATTAATGTTACATTAATCATTTGTTCTGTCTGTAGAGACTTAAGTACTTGACAAGCATGAGTTTTCTTATATCCTTTTCTAAGAATAAATCTATAAATTTCCGAATTAGTTCTATTCCTTTCCTTTAAAAAAGGACATAATAATGCTTTTAATTCTTCTAAATGTTTGTTATTCGCTTCTTCTTTAAATAACTCTTTATAAAGGCTTAATTGTTGGTCAACTTCGTTTTGATGAAATCCTTCTCCATATAATTCATCAAGTGACCACTTCGTTTCTATCGCTTTTTCCAAACCAAGCAGATTAGAGCAAATGGAGAATAAGGCGAAATAGTCATGCCCGTTTCTACGCTCAATAATATAAGACGAAGTGAAGTATGTGTCATTAAAAGATAATGCATCTGTTATTGAATCAATATATTCTCTTATATCCATCGGTTCATCACTCATAATTTTATGATTCGCTGGAAAAAATTGCTCTATAAACATACGAAGGCACAGAGCCTTTGGATCAAAATCGCCATAAAATGCATAATGCGTAAACCTGTGCATAAACGAGATTGGTAAAAACAGGAGTATTTCTGTATTTCGTTTGCTCATTAATTGTTTAATAATGTTTTTATGTATGTCTTTATATCCATACGGATCAATAAATATGAAATTTTTTGTTCCATATGAATTGGGGAGTATTGAACATAGTTTATCAAATAATTGTTCTGCTGGTTCATTAAGATACGTTATTGTACAAAATTCATGATGATTTGGAAAATACTCATCAATATATGATTTAACTGTATTAACATACTCTTGTTTAACATCATTGAAATAGAGATTAAACTTTGTCTTTGAATGATAATTATTGCAAATTTTTTGAATAGTTTGCACAGTACGTATTGGACTACCTAACTCACCATTAGCATATACTCCTCTACCACAAAAGATGTCAAAAATATTAACAATTTCTACATTTTTTGCAACAGACATAATACTTACATATCTTTCAAGATATTTCTGATAATAGTCTATTTTTGCCTTTGAGTGAGCCAACATTACATCTTGTGCTGATTCATGCTTTTTTGCCATGTTAATATTGTTTTAAATATTAATAAACTTGTCAGACAATCCTATTTTATTTGCAAATATTAATTCTTTAGAAGTAAATCTTTAATTTTTTTTACCATTCCTTTGCATTCTTCGTACTCTTTTTTATTGAGAATACGT
>JAZLIE010000059.1:0-46713 GCA_045617165.1 Candidatus Enterocola sp.
TTTTGGAGTAGCGAGTTAAGAATAAATTTATTTATTATTACGAGTCACGACAAAAATCACAAAACAGAGTTTTGTAATAAAGAAAAGTTAAAAATGGAAGAGGTTGTAGTACTCCACGTCTGGTGCTATTTTCTCTCTGCCTTTCAAGAAATCTATCTCACCTATTGTGTTGAAATAGATTTTCTTTACTCCTGTTTTTTTAATCAAATCTATTGCGGCTACGGCGGTGCCGCCTGTTGCAAGAATATCATCGTGGATAAGTACTATATCTTCTGATGAAACTGCGTCTTTATGAATCTCTATAGTATCTTTGCCATACTCTTTATCAAATGTGGCTATGTAGGTTTCTCCTGGTAGTTTGCCTGGTTTGCGTGCTGGTATGAATCCCGCTTGAAGTCTCTCACTGATTATTGAGCCAAAGAAGAAACCTCTTGACTCCATTGCCACTACCTTGGTTACACCCTTGTCTTTATAGTAATTGCAGATTTCATTACTAATGGCTTTCATTGCTTCCGGGTTCTTCATAACTGTTGTTATGTCAATAAACCCTATTCCTTTTCTTGGAAAATCTTGAATTGTACGGAATAATTCTCTTGCTTGTTGTAGTGTCATATTTTTTGTCTTTTGTATGTTCCACGTGGAACATTGTTATCTTCCCATCATAACCAGCAGAATATTTATATCTGATGGTGAAATGCCTGGTATGCGTGCCGCCTGTGCTATTGTCTCAGGGTCTGCTTTGGCAAGTTTCTGCCGTGCTTCCGTGCTTATTGCGGCTATGGTGCTATAATCAAATCTTCCTTTTATTTTTATGTTCTCAAGGCGGTGGAGTTTTTCGGCTATTATTTGCTCACGGTTTATGTACCCTTCATATTTTACCTCTATCTCCACACTCTCTGTAATCTCTGCACGGCGGTTTTCTATTTTGTCAAGCTCCTCTTTTAGTTGATTGTCAACCGATGCAAGTCCCTCAATTGTAACACCTGGACGCAGAAGCAGGTCGCTCAGTTTTGAGCGTCCCGGAATCTCAGTAAGTCCAAGTGCAGTGAGGTATTGATTTGCCTCTGCCGGGGTGGCGGAGTGGGTATCAAGAAAATCTCTTAAACACTTTTTCCACTCTGTTTTTGTGTTAAGAAGATGGCGGCGTTCTTCTGTCACTGCTCCCACAGAATCTGCTTTTGCCGTGAGGCGTTCGTCTGCATTGTCCTGACGTAGCAGTATGCGGTACTCCGCGCGTGAGGTGAACATTCTATATGGTTCATCAACTCCTTTGGTAACTAGGTCATCAATAAGAACTCCAATATACGCCTCATCTCTTGCAAGTGTGAAATCTGAACCGCCGTGGCACTTTATGTGTGCGTTTATTCCGGCAATCAAACCCTGTCCGCCAGCCTCCTCATAGCCTGTGGTCCCGTTGATTTGACCTGCAAAAAAGAGGTTTTTTATCAGTTTTGTCTCAAGTGTATGTGTCAGTTGGGTGGGGTCAAAAAAGTCATACTCTATAGCATAACCTGGACGGAAAATATGAATGTTACGGAACGCCTCAATCTGTTGAAGTGCCTTTAGTTGAATATCCATTGGCAGGGAAGAGGAGAATCCGTTCAAATAGTATTCTGTTGTGGTCTCACCTTCTGGCTCAAGGAAGAGCGGGTGAGAATCTTTATCGGCAAATGTCACTATCTTGGTCTCCACACTTGGGCAGTAGCGTGGTCCAATGCTCTTGATTTGCCCGTTGTAAAGAGGGGAATCCTTTAGTCCGCTTCGCAGTACTTCGTGGACTCTCTCATTGGTTGCGAGTATGTAGCAGGGTTTTTGCTTTAGAAATCCTGGTTTATAATCAAGGTATGAGAATTTGTGAAAGTCTGTATCCCCATCTTGAATCCTCGCCGTGGTGAGGTCAACGCTGCGTATGTCTATTCTAACGGGAGTTCCTGTCTTCATTCTGTCTGCCTTGAACCCAATCTCCTTTAACTGTTCCGTGAGTCCATAACTTGCCGGCTCTGAGATTCTTCCACCTTTTATTTGGGCTTTCCCTATGTGCAAGAGCCCGTTTAGGAATGTTCCGTTTGTGAGTACCACACTCTTTGCTCTGAATTCCGCTCCAAGCAAAGTCTTTACTCCGCAAACCTCTCTATTTTCTACAATCAGTTGATTTACAGTATCTTGCCACATATAAAGGCGTGGGGTGTTCTCAAGTACGCCACGCCAGGTGGTTATGAATTTAGCCCTGTCACACTGGCTGCGCGGACTCCACATTGCCGGTCCTTTTGACACATTCAGCATTCTGAATTGCAGTGATGTGTGGTCTGTAACGTATGCCGTTCCGCCTCCCATTGCGTCAATCTCACGTACAATCTGCCCTTTTGCTATCCCCCCGATGGCGGGATTGCAACTCATCTGGGCAATCTTGTTCATATCCATTGTTATGAGCAGTGTCTCAGAACCCATAGTGGCGGCTATGTGCGCCGCCTCACATCCGGCGTGCCCCGCCCCCACAACTATGACATCGTAGTTAAATTTCATAACTCTCTACATAATAATGTGCAAAGATACGCTTATATTTCTTAATGATGCGAAAAACTGATAATTTTGCTTAAATTTGTGCTCTGTTACTTATTTATATGATTACTTTTCATTCAATTAATGTAAAACGTCCTAAGATTAGGGTGCGTGAATGCAGTGCATGGATTAAGAGCGTGGCATCGGGGCACGGGAAAAAGGTGGGTGAGATAGCCTACATTTTCTGTGATGACGCTAAGATTCTTGAGGTTAATAATCAGTATCTGGGTCATAACTACTATACAGATATTATTACTTTTGATTATACTGAGAATGGGACTATTAATGGTGATATCTTTATTTCAGTAGATACGGTAAAAAGTAACGCTGAGGAGTTGGGAATTGCTTTTGAGGAGGAACTTAACAGAATTTTGATACATGGTATCTTACATCTTTGCGGTTTCAAGGATAAAAATCCTGCTGATAAGGCGGAAATGACCCGTCAGGAGGACGCGGCGCTTGAAAAGTTAAGAGTGAAAAGTTAAAAAATAAGAGTTTATAGTTTAGAGTATGTTTAATTACATTTGGGCTGGTTTTTTTATCGTGGCACTGATAGTAGGTGCCGCACAAGCCATTTTTATGGGTAATACCGCCATACTTGGCGATATGGTGAACTCAACGTTTGAAATGGCTGAGTTTTCTGTTATGAACATAGCGCTTCCGCTGTGTGGTGTGATGACCTTATGGTTAGGTCTTATGAATATAGGTGAAAAGGCGGGGGCAATAAACGTTATGTCAAGGATTGTGGGTCCTTTCTTTTCAAAGCTCTTCCCTGAGATTCCAAATGGACACCCTGCAAGTGGTCAGTTGGTTATGAATTTCAGTGCTAACTTGCTTGGTCTTGACAACGCAGCCACTCCACTTGGATTAAAAGCAATGCAGAGTCTGCAGGATTTGAATCCTAAAAAGGATACCGCATCAAACGCACAGATAATGTTCCTTGCCCTGAATACATCGGGGCTTACTATAATACCAGTGGCAATACTTGCTCAAAGAGCCATACTGGGTGCGGCAAACCCTACTGATGTGTTTGTGCCGCTTCTTATATCAACTTACGTATCAACGCTCTCAGCCATTATTTTTGTGGGAATAAAGCAGCGTTTGAATCTGCTTAACTGGACAGTAATGGGGTGGCTTTTAGGACTTTCAGCGTTGATAGGTGGATTGTGTTGGTGGCTCTCAACCCTAAGCCGTGAGGGAATGACGCTCGCAACCAATATAATAAGTAACGGAATACTCCTTATTATAATGGTAGGTTTTATAGTTGGAGCCTTAGTAAAAAAAGTTAATGTGTTTGAAGCCTTTATTGAGGGTGCCAAGGGTGGTTTTGAGACATCAGTGAAGATTATACCTTATATGGTGGGCACACTTGTGGGTATTGCGGTTTTCAGAGCCTCTGGTGCCTTGGGTTTCATTACAGACGGACTTGCATGGTTCTGCGGACTCTTTACAGAGCGTACAGAGTGGGTTGATGCTATGCCAACGGCGTTTATGAAACCGCTAAGCGGTAGTGGAGCCAAGGCTATGATGGTTGAGTGTATGAAGACATTCGGCCCTGATTCCTTTGCCGGCAGACTTAGCTGTCTGTTCCAGGGAGCAGCCGATACAACCTTCTATATTATAGCCCTATATTTTGGCTCAGTTGGCGTAAAAAAGACAAGATATGCCATCGGAGCAGGACTTTTTGCCGATTTAATGGGCGTGATAGCGGCTATTTTTGTTGCTTACCTCTTCTTTTTTTAACATTTTTTAACATTTGACTTACCTAATTTTGCAACTGCCGGTTACAGAAATTGTAACTGGCAGTTATAGTATTGGATAGGGGTGTGCTAAAAAATGTTAAAAATTTAACTTTCATTTGTACACCCCGGAACTTTGCCGTTACTTTGCATCACTGTCTCCCACAGAACTGGTTCTGAATTTTTGAATGAAGCACCACATTTTCAAAAGTCAAAACCATAAAATATTTTGTATGGATATAATGTCAAATGTTGACACCACCACTTTTGTGTTGGTTACGCTACTGTTGTTTCTTTTTTACAACGTTGCTGTCTATTGTTGGTTCAGATTTTTTTCAAAGGACGCCTCCGATGTTTCCATTGAAAAAGAGATAAATGACAAATTTTCAGAGAGCAATGCGGTAAAAGTGACGACTGACGAATTAGATGATTTACCATTTTAAATTTAATGTTATGAAAAAAAGAGTTTCAGCAGTTTTGTTTTTTGTGGCCGGTTCCCTCTCCATTATGGCTCAGGGTAATGGCGTAAGTGCTATTGAGAAGGCTAATAGTGAGATTCAGTCATACGTGGAGCCTATTACTTCTCTGTTTTATGTGGTATGCGCCGTTATTGGCTTCATAGGTGCCGTAAGGGTCTATTCAAAGTGGTCATCGGGTAGTGCCGATACTACAAAAACCGCCGCCGCGTGGTTTGGCAGTTGCATTTTTGCGGTAATTGCCGTTACGGCTATCAGAGCATTCTTTATAGGCTGATGGCAAGGTATGTTGTAAATAAGGGAGTTGGCAGGTCTGTTGAGGTGAAGGGACTCAGGGCTCAATATTTCATCTATGCTGTAGTTGGGGTGATTGCAGCCTTTGTCATCTTTTTCATTTTATCATTCATCACAGGTCAGGTTTTGGCGGTGATTATTGCCCTTATTTGCCTTGTTTGCAATGTATCTGTCTGTTTCTATTTGAATAATAAATATGGTGAGAAGGGTTTGGGGAGGCTCTATGCAAAAATGCTGACTCCGGACAGAGTAGCCTCACATAAACGTATGTATATGATTCTGAATTTCAAGGATGGAGATTAAGTCAAAAAATATAGAGACTTGTTTACCCTTACTATGTTGGGAGAATGGTTGCATCATTAATAAGACGGCCGATGTGACTGTTCCTTTTGAATTGGAGTTGCCTCAGGTGTTCACTTTAGGAAGTGATGAATTTGACAATATCCATCAGGCTTGGGTTCGCGCTGTAAGAACTTTGCCTGATTACTCAATTGTCCACAGGCAGGAGTGGTTCTATTCTTCTGTCAATGAGAGTGGTGGCAAGGAGAAGGTCTCCTTCCTTGATTCGGAATCTGACAATCATTTCTCTCTCAGGCGTTATTTGCGGCATAAATCATTTCTCTATATATCTCAGTCCTCATCAAGACATTTTTCCAAAACCAGTGTTTCTTCGGCACTTTGTTCTGGTAGGATAATTGAGACTGAGAGACTTGACAAAGACAAGATTAAAGTTTTTCTTGATGCTGTAGGGCAATTCTGTAGTATTTTAAATGAGAATGGTATTATGTGCAGACGCTTGACGGAGGAAGAGGTTATTGGCACAAAGGAGAGATTTGGGATATTGGAGCAATATATATCTCTTAGTATTGGTGCTGACAAGCCACAGCCATTATGTGATATTGTAACCACAAATGCTGATATGAAAATAGGAGATAACTATTTAAGTTGTTTCTCTATATCTGATTTGGAGCAGTTGCCCACAGAGGTGCATACGTATTCAAGACATAACAGATTCTCAACAGACTCCACTTTATTTGCCATAGGGTACACATTTGATTTTGGGCTTGGAATGCCGTTTGACCACATTTATAATCAGTATATATTTCTTGAACCACATAGAAAGGTTATAAATGCAATAGAAAAGAGGGGAAGGGAGCAGCAGTCTCTTTCAAGGATTTCAAGGGAAAACGCTATTAATAAGCAATTCAATGACCAATATTTAAATGAAAGCGTTATTAACTCAAGACGTTGTGTAAGATGTGCGGCGAATATTATTCTATGGGACAGAAATTATCTTCAACTGTTAAAAAAGAACAGATTCGCAGGTTCTGTACTTGCAAATAAGGATTTTACAGTAGTTAAGAGTGAGGGGATTGTACCACAGATATTCTGGGGTGGCATACCTGGTGCCGCATCAGAGTTGCCGGAAGAGATGACCTTTCTGACTTTTTTAGAGCAGGCTTGCTGTTTTTGCTATAATGAGGGAAATTCAAGAAGCATTGGAGACGAGTTCGGTTTACGGTTGTGTGACAGAGTTTTTGGGATGCCTCTGAATATTGACATATCTGATTATCCAAGGGAAAAGGGTTGGATAGATAACAGGAATAAATTCATCTTAGGACCTTCCGGCTCCGGGAAATCCTTCTTTACTAATCATCTGGTAAGGCAATATTATGAGAAGGGTGCACATATTGTCATAGTAGATGTGGGCGACAGCTACCAAGGGTTAGCAAGGCTTATAAATAACGAGTCAAAAGGTGCTGACTGTAGTTATTTTAAGTTTGATGATGATTCCCCCTTCTCTTTCAACCCTTTTTATGTTAGTGACGGCCGCTATACCGTGGAGAAATTGGAGCAGATAGCCGCACTTATCTTCTGTCTTTGGAAAAATGAGAGTGAGATTATAACAAAAGCGGAGGAGACCCATATATCAGTTGCTATAAACGGGTATGTTGAAACTCTTAAAACATCTGATGAAACCGCATGTTTTGACTCTTTTTATGAATATATGGACACCTCTTTCAGAAGGCGACTTGAAAAAGACAAGGTTTTGAGAATTCACTTTGATTTGGATAACCTGCTTCAGGTTCTCTCTCCCTACTACAAGGGTGGAATGTATCATTATCTCCTTAATGCCAAAGAGAATATGGATTTACTTGATAAGAGGTTTATAGTTTTTGAGATTGACAATATAAAAGACCATAAAACTCTCTTCCCTGTGGTGACTCTGGTACTTATGGACACCTTTATTTCAAAAATGAGGCATCCGTCATTGGCGTCGGAGAGGAAAGTGATATTGATAGAGGAGGCGTGGAAGGCTATTTCAAAAAGCGGGACAGCTCAATTCATAAAGTATCTGTTTAAGACGGTAAGAAAACATTTTGGAGAGGCTATTGTTGTCACACAAGAGATTGAGGATATAGTGGGTAATGAGATAATTAAAAACACCATTATTTCCAATGCTGATTGTAAGATTCTGCTTGACCAGAGGAAATATGCCAACAAATTTGATGAGATACGCAATACGCTTGCCTTGACTGAAAAGGAGAGTGCTATAGCGCTCTCAATTAACAGGGATATAAAAACAAAGGGAAGAAATCCTTATAAAGAGGTTTTTATAACTCTGAACGGGAATTTTACCGGAGTATATGGTGTGGAGGTATCAAGAAGTGAGTATCTGACATACACAACTGAGAAAAGAGAGAAGGAGGCTCTGCTTAAAAAAGAGCGTGAGACCGGGAGTTTTTTAGAAGCTGTTAAATCACTGGCATCTGAGTAAATATGAAAAGAGGAGTATTATCTATTTTAATGTTATTAATTGCGTTTGACGCCATACCGCAGGCCGTGGTTACAGACCCCACATCTATGGCACAGCGCATTGCTCTGTTTCTTGAGGAGATGGAGGAGACCATCTCCCAAAGTCTTGATATTGCGGAGAGTAGTGAGAATACGTGGAAATTGTTTCAAGTTACAGAAGAGTCTATCAATAATTTAAAAAAGGTAAGCTCTTTTATTAAAATGTCCAGACAATTTGTAGAGATAACTGATGCTGAGATAAGAATTGCTGGAAAACTTGAGAAATATTCAGAACGTATCAGGCAGATGAGCACATTAAGTAAAGATGAGAAAATTAACATTATCGCCTCAATGATAAATTTAGGCAGTGCGGCTGTTGAAAGAATTAAGAATGGGATAGATATTGTAAAAAACAACTCAAGTGACGCAAAACTTTCTGATTTTGAGAGGTTACAGATATTGTCTTCTTTGGAAGACGAGATACTTGCCCTTGAGAACGCCATTGATGAGACTTATGAGACAAGTATGTCAGATGAGTCAATGGATGGCATTTTAAGTACAATTAGCGGAATGAGTAAGAGAGCTATTATGTTTGATTTATAGAATGGACTTCAATTTACAGATAATAGAAAATCTTGGTGAGGCTCTGACATCGGGGCTGAACAATGTGTATGACACTGCGGTTGATTATGCCGACGCTCTCTCTGCAACGGCTCAGTTAATATGTGGCATAGCGGCAATGCTATATATAGGCTCAAAATTGTGGAAGACCTGGGCTAAGGGAGAGGCGATAGATTTTTATGGTATGTTAAGACCTTTCGCCGTTGGTTTACTAATAATATTTTTTACTGGTTTCACCAAGGTTTTAGATGCTTTAATAGCTCCTGTTGAGGCTGCTACTGAATATGTAAAGTCCTCTGCCTCAGAAAGAGTGGACAATTCCTATAAGGAGTATTTTGACTTGCAAAGACAAGTTATGGAACGCAAGGCACAGATAGAAGCGGCTAATGCGGCGGAGCAGGAGAAACTGAGTGTTTGGAGAACTATTAGCAAGAATATAAGTGACCTCAAGGACAATGTGCTAAATGCTACTGAGAATATAGGGAATGCTGTTTTTCAATTTCTTGTGGAGTTAGGTTGTGTTGTTGTTGATATTTTCTCTATGGCAACAGTCTATTTTTATAAGATTTATGTGCTTACAGCAAAAATTGTATTGGTGCTTATAGGGCCTTTTGCCTTGGCGTTATCTGTTTTCCCTGGTTTCAAGGGAAATCTAAAAGCGTGGATAGCTCAATATATTAATGTCAGTCTTTATATCCCAATATGCAATATCATAGGCTTTGTGCAATCTATGGTTGTGAGTGAATGTTTTTATGCTCCCGGGGCAGATTCTATGAGGAATATATTAGGTCAGAACCCATCCGTAGAGACCCTGTCATCAATTACCGCAAGCACCACTATGATTCAGATATGCGGTATGCTGTTAGGTATAATTGCAATAATGCTCTATTCACACGTGCCAACTTTTGCAAATTGGATTTTGAAGGGTGACGGTTCAGGCGGACTGGCGGCGGCATTCAGTGTGGGTGGCGGTCTTGCCGCAACAAAAATAGGTGATGCGGAGGGAGTGAATAACATAGCCTCAAAATTTGGTTTTGAGGGTGGTGCAAATCAAGAACAGGGTGTACAGAATAATAATAGCAATGATTAAGTCTCTTAAAAACATACAATCAGCATTCTCTCTGATGAGAATATATCTGGTGCTTATTACACTTTTTTGTGCAGGAGTGTCTGTATACGCTCTTTGGAAATCATACTCTTTTGCGGAGAAGCAGAGAGAGAAGATTTACGTGCTTGACGGGGGAGCCTCTCTAATAATGGCGTTACAACAAGATGTGAATCAAAACAGACCTGCAGAGGCAAGAGCCCACGTAAAGATGTTTCACGAATATTTTTTTACCATCTCACCGGATAAAAACACTATAGAGGATAGGGTGACTCAGGCACTTGCGTTGGCTGGTAGTGAAGCGTTTGAACAATATCAGAACTTGAAGGAGAGCGGGTTTTATGATAAGGTGATAGCCGCTGGAATAAACTGTGAGATAGAGACCGACAGTGTTATTGTAGACACGGAATCTTATCCGTTTAAAGCATATTATTATGGGAAAACCGCCATTGTGAGGACATCCAATATTACATATAGACATCTTGAGACGGAGTGCTTGCTAACCTCTTGCGCCCGCTCAGATGCTAATCCGCACGGGTTTATGATAGAGAAGTGGCGGGTTGTAGATAATAGTGACATAGGGGTGGTAAATAAATAGTGATTTTATGGAAAGAATGGAGATGTTTAAATTAAGAATCAACGACCTGTTCAGGTCTGTATCAGATTATGTAAAAAAGAGAATGGACTCTGTAAGTGTTGGTAGAAGAAAGGTTCTTTTGATTGTGTTTTTTGTGGTTGCACTGATTTTCCTTATTGGGCAGACTGTTGTGGCTTTTATGAAAATAGATAATAATATTTAAAAATGATAACTAAAAAAGAGATAAGAATGCATATCTACTCAATCTTTGCTTTAATTCTTGTCATTTCATCATTCTTTATTCTTGGTGGGGGTGGTTCATCTGACAAGGTTATGAAGAGTGATGATGGTTTTGTAAATGTCTCAATCCCCGATGCAAGAGATGAGAATCTTGCTGAGAATAGATTTGACGCATCTCAAAGAGAGGAGAATAGGTCACAAGAGGTGGATAGAGTTGAAAAACTTCAGCAAAACTCTTTTGAATTATTTAGGACTGATTCCGCAGACTCCCCCGATGTGAGCTCTCAAAAACTTTCCTTCAGTTCCAGCGGGAATACCGCTCCAGTTAATAAAATTAGTAAATCAGGCGGAGTGGAAGAAGGTGCCATTCAAAAATCAAAAGGGAAAGAGATTGTAACAAGAAGGGTAATGAAGCGTAAAAGGGAGCAAATTGAGAGGGAGTTGGGAATCAATTTATCAGATTATGGCTATGACAAATACAAAGATGAAGAGGAGACAGCGGAAAACACAGTAAATGAAGAAGAACTATTTTCTGCGACTTCATCGGAGAAATCAGGTTTTTATGGATTGGATGCGGAAGAGGATTCCTTCTCAGGAGATATAAAGGCTGTAATTCACGGAAATCATACAGATGTCAGGTCTGGGTCAATTATTAAAATGAGGATTCTGGAAGATGTTTTAATTGATGGTGTTAAAGTTCCTTTAAACACATTTATCTATGGAAAGTTAAGTTTTAGAAACGGTAGGGCTGCCATAAGTGTAAGCAATATAAATTACAGAAACAGAATCTTGAATTTTTCTGGTTCCATATATGATAATGATGGTTTTGAGGGGTTGTATGTCCCGGATAATGTTTTGAGTGACACTAAAAACAAGGTGACTTCAGACGTGATAGGTAGCGTTGATATAGATGTCTCATCTAAAAGCAAACTCCTCAGGTCAGCGTCATCGGCTGTAACAAATACAATAAAAAATGCTGTACAAGGCTCCATAAGGGATGCAAAAATATCAATTTCATCAAACTATTTGATAACAATAAAAAGAACTAAAAAATGAAATGCCGTAGTGTCAGATTTATTATCTGTTTTGCTAGTTTGTTGGTTTTGAGCAGTTGTGTGGCGTATGCTCAAACCAGTGAGCATCTGTTATTGAACGAGACTCAAAGTGTCATATTGAGTTTCTCATCTGAGATAAAGTATGTAGATTTCGGTATCGGGGCCATAAAGGGGCAGAGATTGTCTTCTCCCAAAATGTTGAGCTTGCAAAGTGTGAGGCCGGAGTTCTCAGAATCAACAATATCTGTAGTTACCTCTGACGGCGGGTATCATCAATTCTCCGTTTCCTACGCAAGAAAACTTGAAAGATTTGTATGGCAGCAGTCAGGCCACTCCTTTGAAACTGACTCTATTGGCTTTTCCACGGAGAAAACCACTCACTTTATTTGTGATGAGAGGATTTCAGATATTGTTGTCTCTTCAGAATCAGTTATTGCCGAATATGCTGAGAAAATAGAGAATATAGTAAAGGCAAAAGCGGTTAATATGGATTTTGTTGAGACATCTGTGCATCTAATCACTCAATCAGGATATATATATACCTTCATTGTAAAACCTGAGGTGTCACCTCAAAGACTCTCTGTGGTTCTCTCCTCGGAGGCTGAGGTCACTCAGTCATCGCAAGCCATTTTTAAGAGCAATTCAGTTAATGATGACCAAATGAGAAAGTTTGCAGAAAAACTCGCAAATGAAAAACCTTCTATGAATGACATTGGTGTAATTGACTTGAAAGTGGCGTTTGCGATGTCGGGAATCTATAGTTACAATGATTTGCTTGCTTTTAAGATAGATGTTGTGAATATGGGACGGATTGATTATGTCATTGATTTCATAAAAGGTTATATAAAAGACAAGCCAACCTCTAAGACAGTGGCTGTACAGGAGGAGGAGTTGGTACCGGTCTATACCTATTTTTCTAAGAGAGCGGATTCTCAGGTTTTAACGGCTGGAGAGAGTGAGACCATTGTTCTCTTCTACCCCAGGTTTACTATTCCACATAAAAGAATACTCTATTTTGAGATGTTTGAGAAAAACGGAGGGCGCCATCTCTCCTTCCCGGTATCTTCAAAAGAGATTCTAAAAGCAAAGGCAATATATTAAACATTATTTTATATGAAAGAGAAGATTTTATTTTTTGTTGTGTTAATGCTATCTGTGTTCTCTGTCAGTGCATCTGCGGAGTCTCCGTTATCACATATTAAGGGTATGCACGCCATTGGTGTGCAGGTAGGAACTGGTCTTGGACAAACATACGACCTGGGTTTGCTCTACCAGTATCATTTTTCCAGACGGTGGTCAGTTATGACTGATGTTGATTTTGAGAAGGGAAGGTTTGAAAACGCAGGATATTGGGGCATAAAGGTCTATCCAGGGGTTGAATGTAGCGTCTGGCACCCTGCATCGTGGTTCTATCTACACTTGCTTGGTGACATTAACCTTGGCTATGATGAGTGGGCGAATAATGATATCAACCGGCACTCATCAGGTTTCACAATGGGATTGGATTTAGGTCTCAACTTTGAGTTTTACGCCATTCCGGAACTCTCATTTGTGCTTCAGGCAAAACAGGGATGGAATTGGGGGTTTTATAACACAGGAGGATATAATTATTTTCATCCGCTGTTTTCTGTAGGTATTAAGTATAACATTAAATAAAAGAACTATGAGAAAACTAATTTTTACCTTTTTTCTATTGACACTTTCAATATGCTCTTTCGCCTATTATGACTATTGGAACGGTAGATTATATAGTAACGGACCGTATGTGAATGAGATGATGGCAGGTATGCCGTATGTGAAGGATTCTTATGCTTCACTTTCCAAACAGTTTGTGACTGATGAAGAGATTGATGTCTCGGTAAGAATGCAGTTAGGTTGGTACAACTATTTCAGAAGACTTGCCCTTAACTATTATTGGGCCGATTGGATTGTTGTAGGTTTTAACTATGACAGAAAAGTTTACTATGCCTTAAAAAATTCAGACTCATATAAGGAGATGCCAGAACAGAGACTAACAAACCAGTATCTGGATGTGTCAAATATTTCTAAGAGGGCTTCAGATCAAGTTCAAATTAGCAATTACTCAACGCAATATAATGAGTATGGTTTTATTGAAGATTTACATATAAATCTCAGTACTCTGTCAACGAATAATGAGTATAAGTTAAAGATTGAATATGTATTTACTCCTGTACCATACTCTGAGCATGACGGATATCATTATAATCCCGATGAAACCGTTAAATATGTAAGATCGCAACAGGTTATTGTAGATAAAACCACTACCGGAAGTCAATTGTTGTTCAGGAAGGCTAAAGTTGTTTCAAATTCTGTGATAAATGTCAATGGCTCATATAATCCATATTATAATACGGGTTCAGGAGCCAGATATTTGGTATATGATGATCCTAATGCAATAATCTCAGTACTTGCTGACACGGTTAATCTGCCGTGTACAAAATCAACCATAGTGGGTACTACTATGCAAACGATGAAAGGATATGGTGCTTTTCTCTCATCTGTAGGTGCCTCATCAGTGCCCACAAACATAGAACCAGTCACCATTAATACAGGCTGCGGTGTAATCAGCAATGTTTGCTCAAGAAAGTGTAATAGCGTGACAAATAATAACATAGAGTTTTTAAATGATAATTTAAGGCATAAAAGCTTTTTAAGCTCAAAGAAATATGATACAGTTAGTTCTTGTTATAGGAGATGGACAAATGTAATGCTTCGTTCTTTGAATGAGAATCTGACAATGTATGATGAGAACAGTGTAGAGGATTTTTCTTTGTTTAACAGAGTTGATTGCAGGATGAGTCGTATTTACCATCTACGTGATTTTGAGAATGTTGTCACATATTCAAAAGAGAAATACGGAACTGGTGCAATACTAAAGATGCAGCATTCGGCTATTTACACAAGTTCGATAGATATTCAAAAACAACCTAAACTTAAATCATATATAGCATTATCATATTTGTATTATGGTTATTCTTTTGATTTTGATATGGCTCACGGGAATGATGTAGTTAGTAATATAATGGAGTTTGAGGTGGTGTCAAAAGTAACAGTTCCTAAATTATCAGACAAGGAGAAGGAGGAGCATTTGACTTGTATCACAGACTCTCTTGTACGTGAGGGTGACTTTATCCATTTACAGGGTAAGCAGATATCGTGCGGTGTCTATTCGCCGTCTATATATATGCCTGAATATATGTGGGAGGTCTCCTTTGACGGGCAGAGATGGGAGCCTGTTACATCATCTAATTTTTCAAGTTATGTAATAAACAGATACAATATTAAGTTTGCTATTATTATGGATGAAAGCAAGGACTTGCTTTTGCGTTCAACAATCTTAAAGGGCAAGGAGAAGGCTATGTTCCGACAAAAAGTGGTTCTGAAATCTTTTGCCTCAAATGAAATCAGTTCGTTATATAATTTTGACGGGAATGATGGCAAATACTACATATCAATTTCCGGAAGTGATTATTACACTTATATTCCGACTCCTATACTGGATAAAGAAAATTTCGCTTTTTCTCCATTATCATTCCCAGAAGAGCAGAGACTTTGCAAAGGTGACAATCTGAATAATAACAAGATAAGTTTCCGTTTGAGAAACTCAACAAATGTTACTACGACGCAGATTAACAAAATGTCTGAGATAGCAGACTATAAGATATATGAGCTTAAAGATGGTGTGCCATCAAGAATAGTATCCAATAGTAACTCCTATATCATCAATTGGAAGGGGGAGACCTCAAGCTACAGATGCGTTATCTCATGGTGCAGGGATTCTCTTTACCGTGATGTCAGTGTGATTGCGAATCCTGATGAGTCAATGGATGTATCTATGATATCATCAAGTGCTGTTATTTGTTCAAGAGACAAGGAGAATAAGTCAATCTCCATACTTTGTCCGCAGGGGACTGATCCCATTGTAACTATGGCAGATACAACAAAAAATGAGTATGATTATTTTAGTAGAGCGGTTGTGGAATATACAATACCAGACACTGTCAACACTGATTTTAAGGCTATGTCAAGAACAAAAATAACCTCTTTTATGAAGAGTAAGGGGTGGGATTATGAAAAGGAGACTGGTACAACCATAGACAATGCCGGCTTGGACGAATTAAGAGCGTGGTGTAAAGTAAAAGAGCATAATGAGAATCAAAAAATAGTTGAAGAGGCAAAGAGAGAGTCTGAATCTCTTAATAGTTGGTTCCCGTTTGCTGAGAGCGTATCAACTGTTTTGAAGGGAGCCACAGGTGAAAAATCGAGTGTTTATTACATAAAGAAACGTAATAAATCAACCCTATGTGAAAGTGACAGTTTGAAGGTTATTGTAACATATTTTGAGGGACTGAGGAATAATGTTATCTCTTTTGCATCAGCCTCTGAGTCCTCAAAAAGCACTACGTTTGTTGTGAAGGATTCTGATTCTCCTGCAATAAAGGGTCTGGTTATTAGTGGTGGATATGGAGTGCCAGCTGCAGGTAACAATAATGTGTATCTTTATAAATATCTGTGCAGAGAATTTGGCGGTGTATGGCAACCAGTTGGAACAGATATTGTTGTCACTGCTGATGAGATGAAGAATGTCTCTCTTCAAAAGGGAGCGTTTAAGGTGGATAGAAAGTGTGAGATTTGCAGGGTCGCTATCTCAAGAAATGGAGATGATGTAATAACTCAAGTGTCAGATACAAGTAACATTCTTACTATTGACATAATTGAAGCAATCTCAAAAGATGATGTCATAGTTTCAGGCGACGGTGGCTGTGCCGGCACCAAGGTAAGCATAGGTGTTACAGGTTTTGACCCGTCTGCAGATGTAAAGAAGAGAAATATTTATGTATGGGAAACTGATGACAACTCTCTAATGCTAATAAAATCAGGTGAAATGGATATGTTTTGTGATATATACAACAGCACACGTGATTTTAATGTTACAATTTATAGAGAGGATACTGTTTTAAAGGTCAGAACGCCAGAGGTTGTGATTCCAATAAAAGTCTCAACAGTCAAACCGGAGTTCACACTTGTAACAAGTACCGGAAATGAAGAGAAAATACTTGATTATCCTGATGAAACCTTCTTTTTTCAAAGCGGAACAAGGTTTTATCTTAAGAACACAAGTGAGGGAGCCGACAGTTATGTCTGGAATCTTGAATTGCAATACTACACTGGACAGGAGATAGAGGGATTAAAGTCATATTTGGAGAGCCCTGTATGTTATCTGTACAATCAGGGTCAGAATAAAATCAGGCTTACAGCAAAGAACGCTTTAGGTTGCGAGGCTTCCGTTACAGCAGAAAATCTATATATTCAAAGTTCTTCACTGAGAAGAGCTGATATACCTTCTCATTTTGAAGATGAACAGGAGTTTAATGTGTCAACAGAGGCTTTAGTCTTCAATGTTTATCCTACAATAGTTGGAGGAGAGGATGTTCATATCTACTATTCAGGAGGTGGGTTCAAGTATCTTATTACAAACTCAATTGGAGAGATTATAATAGAGGCTGAGGCAGATTCATACGTGAATGTGCCGTTTGAATCACAACCGCAAGGGCTATATCAGTTGTGTTTATGGCCTCTAAACGGGTCTGATAGTGAAATGCAAGTCTATAAAATCTTAAGAAAATAATTATGAAAACATTAAAGTATATACCCATAGTATTATTAATGCTGCTGTTTGTCTCTTGTGAGACAAGAAAAGATATTTTTCATCAGTTTAATACAGCACCGCAAGTTTATTTGAACACACAAGCACGTGAATTTTCAGAAAAGAGGTCAAGTGTTGATATCCTGCTAAAACACGGTTGTCAGCAAACGGTTTTCTTTGATTTCATCGATGATTATACATCATCGGGCATAAAGGTTGAATATGCTGTTCTGTCAGAAAACTCCCAAGCCTCATATATCACTTGCACTATGGACATTGACGCAAGAAAGGTTGTTGTCAGAGATACGTTGTCTCCTACCACAGTTAATGATAAGGTGGTTAAGTACACGGTGAAAATTATGGTTTCAGATTATTACGGGGATAAAGGGGAAGCTATTATTAACATTGCTGATTATGACAACCTTCCCCCTGAACCCGTTATAACGTGCAGTCATATTCAGGATTTGGAGTATAAGATTGACGCTTCCGCATCATTTGATTCAGAAGGAGATGACATAATAGCGTATGAGTATTTAATTGACGGAGAGATTACAACATCAGAAAGCGGGTATGAGAATCTGTCAGACGCCTTCTGCCTATTTAATTCGGGAATGGCTGGCAAATATGGTACATATATTATCTCAACCCCTCTCAAAGTTGTTAAACACGCTTTTCAAACAACGGGAACTCATATTATTTATGTAAGAGTAAAAGACTCTTTAGGGCTTTGGAGTGGCTGGAAATCGGTGGCAATTGACATACAGTAAAAAATAAAGGTTAAAAATTTTGGAAAATGGAAAAATGAGTGTATCTTTGCACTTCCAAAAACGCAGAGATGCATTGGTGCCATAGCTCAGTTGGTAGAGCAAAGGACTGAAAATCCTTGTGTCCCCGGTTCGATTCCTGGTGGCACCACAAAAAGAGAGACCCGTAGAGGGTCTCTTTTCTTTTTGTGGTGCCATTCCTTTTTTATGCGGCTAACGCCGCTTTTCGCTTCGCGGCTCACAGAAGTGAGCTAGAGACCCGTAGAGGGTCTCTTTTCTTTCGTGTGGTGACTTCTTTTCCGGTGAATGCCAAACAGGCTCGGCAAACTGACCAGTAGACGAACTGCAGGAGAACTACTCTTCCAGTAGCGGAGTCGCTTTTTTGTACTCTCGCTCCGCAAGCTGGCGGTCAAACATGTAAAGTCCGCTGTTGCTGTCTGCCAATAGCTCAAGGGTGGCAATCAAATCCCTTGCATTTGCCTCCTCCTCTATTTGCTCATCAATGAACCATTGCAGACGGCTTAGGGTCTCATTATCACCTTGCTCCCTCGCCATTTTAACAATATTGTTAATTAAGGCGGTCACCTCTTGCTCGTGTTTCAAAGTCTCTTTGAACATTTGAATCGGAGTACCCCACTCTGTCTGAACTCCTTTAATCGGCTCCAAAATAACTTGAGCATCCATATCACTTAAATACTTCTGGAAAATTCTGGCATGATCCTGCTCCTCCAACCACTGTACCCAAAACCAGTTTGAAATTCCTTTTAATGACTTGCGTTCAGCATCAAGTGACATAGCAAGGTAAAGATAAGCAGACCACAGTTCAGCGTTTATCTGACTGTTTATCGCTCTTTGTAAGTTTTTTGTAATCATAGTTGTAAAAATTTAATTGTTAATAAAACTTGTTGTCAAGACCCCGATGTCTTGTTGATGCAAAGATAGAGCAATGAAAACCACTTTTAGTATTGATTTTAATAGTATTTTTCAATATCTACTATTGATGCTTTCAATAGCAGATGATAAAAACATAATTATATTCAAACTATTTAATCAAAACATTCCAAGCGAAACTCCTTGCCGTCCCATACGCCGTAGGAGAATTTGTCTATCCAGTCTCCAAGGTAGATAACTCGTTTCTTGTCACGCAGCATAAGGTCAAGCATCACGTGGCGATGACCGAATATGAAGAAATCAATTGACGGGTCTTGCTTAAGGGTCTCTTTTGCAAACTGCACCAGATACTCTTTGTCTTCGCCAAGATACTGGGCACTCTCTTGTGTGTGCTTGTATTTGCGGTTGTTCTTTGACCAGTGGAATCCGAACGACATTGAGAGTGAAGGGTGTATAAGGCTGTAGAGCCATTGAATGACTTTGCTGTGGAAAATACTCTGCATAAGGCGAACGCTGAACGAACGGTAACCTACTCTGTCTCCGTGACTCAGAAAGAATTTCTTGCCGTCAAACTCCTCAATGGAGTAAGCTGAAGTGCATACCCTCATTCCTATCTCTTTCTCAAGATAGCCGAATGTCCAGATGTCGTGGTTGCCGGTAAAGAAATGAATGTGAATACCACTGTCACTGAGTTCAGCAAGTTTACCAAGCAGGCGGACGCCTCCTTTAGGGGCATAATGGTTGTATTCATACCAGAAGTCAAAGATGTCTCCCAAAAGATAGATGTAAGAGGCTTTATCCTTGATGGAATCAAGGAATCTTACAAGTTTAAGTTCCCTCTCCCTATCTGTAGAGGCAAAGGCCCTGCTCCCAAGATGTGCATCAGAAATGAAATATCTATTTTTTCCAACTATGTTCATACGTACAAAATTAAGAATTAATTAAGCAATTTTGCAAGAAAATGGAAAAAAAATGCCATATTTGCAATCCATTATGGTGAACTCTATTCTACAAGGATTTTTGATAGGGCTATGTACCTCAGTTCCTGTGGGGCCAATAGCCATCTTATGCATACAGCGCACGTTGCAGAAGGGAAGGAAGAATGGTTTCTATTCAGGGTTAGGTGCTGCCTGCTCAGACTTTGTATATGCTTTGCTTGCTCTGTTAGGACTCTCCTTTGTAATGGATTTCATAAATCAGTATGAGTTTCTAATCCAACTGATAGGCTGCATACTTATTATGGCGTTTGGGGTGTTCATTTTCTTCCAGAACCCTACAAAGAGCATTCGCAAACAGTCAGAGAATGAATCAGCCTCATATTTTCAGGAGTTCCTGACAGCGTTTCTTCTGACAATCACAAATCCGCTGATGATATTCCTCTTTTTAGGACTCTACGCCCGTATGGAGTTTCTTGTTGATTCTGCGGGCTGGTGGGAGGATATGTTCGGAATGCTTGCCATACTTGCCGGTTCGTCCACATGGTGGTTTACAGTGACTCTGCTTGCCAGCATATTTCATAACAAGTTCAATATCCGCGGGCTCTGGATTCTTAACAAGATAACAGGCAGCCTTATATTTGTAATTGCTCTTGTCAGCCTCATACTAACCCTGACTGGCAACTCTCTAACCCATACAATATGATAACAGGTATTATAATATCAGTACTATATGCCTGTTTTGTTATCTTCTGTCATATAGGAGTATTAAAATTTGAATCAATTCCACGATGTCTAAAAAAAGAGAGAGATGGTCAGGTTCACATTATTGTATCCCTTTATAATGAGGAGGGCAGAGTTGAGACCTTGGTCAGTGACCTTGTAAGTCAAAGTTTCAACAGCTTTAACGTAACACTTATAGATGACGGCTCCACCGATGCCACACTTGAAAAATTGAGCCATTTCACCAAAGGTTTGAGCAATTACAAGGTAATAGAGTCTGAACACAAAGGCAAGGATGCCAATATAAAGGAGTTACTCAAAACAGAGAATTTCAAGCAAGGACTTATTATAGTTACAGATGCAGATTGCAGTCACCCTCAGCGTTGGGTTGAGTCTATGGTGGCTGAGGCTGACGGTACAGATGCCTCATTGCTTATAGGACCTGTGAAGATAGACGGCGGTCATCCGTTGCAGGCTACAGAGTTCCTAAGTGTGCAGGCTGTCACCATTGGAAGCGCTAACGTAAACCACCCTCTTATATGTGGCGGTGCAAACCTTGCGTTCAAGGCTGAGGCTTATCATAGAATTTCCGATGAAATCAGGGAAAATGAGAATGGAACAGATATGTTTATGCTTGAGGCTATGAAGCGTTCCAATGAAAAGATAGTAGCGGTAAACTCAGTTGACGCCATAGTGGAGACATCGGGGAAAAACAGTTTAAAGGAGTTTCTCTCACAGCGTGGCAGATGGGCAAAAAAAGGCTCTAAATACACTGATTATGAGATAATTGCCACAGGAGTACTCAATATTTTAATGCAGATTGTGCTGATAGTGGCTGCCGTATGCTCTGTAAAGCACGTGGAGTTGCTCTGTTTCTGGCTTCTTAAATTCTGCATAGACGCACCTCTGTTATCTGCAGTAGCAATTAAATTTAACACTCCCCAACACATACTATTAATACCAATTCTTAGCATAATTTACCCGTTCTATATTTTTACAACACTTATATATAATCTTGTAAAGAAATGAGAATCAGTTATATACTTATTGCAATAATGCTCGTAACTCTCCCCGCCTGCAACGCAGATACCAATGAAGGTTCAGTGTCAGAGAACACTACCAGACAAAAGATTGAGTGTAACGCAGACTCCCTCTACTCATTTGTTGAGGCGCAGACATCATTTGGTGCCAGAGTACCTAATTCAGAGGCACATTCCAAATGTGTGGAGTATCTCTCAAATACATTCAAAAGATATGGAGCACAGGTTACGCTTCAAACTGCTGATTTGACGGCATACGATGGAAAAACACTCCATTCCACCAATATTATAGCATCATTCAACCCCTCTAGCGCAAACCGTTTTTTCATAGCTTCACATTATGACAGCCGTCCTTGGTCAGACGAAGAGGCTTTAAAGGTTGATGCCGCCAAACCAGTTATGGGGGCGAATGACGGTGCAAGCGGTGTTGCTGTTTTGCTTGAACTTGCACGCCTCATCTCACAAGATACCACCATTACGGCAGGCATTGATTTAATATGCTTTGACTCAGAGGATTATGGTGTAAGCGGAGTAGAGAACAGTTTCTGCTTAGGTTCACAATATTGGTCTAAGCAGGCACGCATTAATGGTTACAAGGCTAGGTTTGGAATACTCTTAGATATGGTAGGAGGCTACAACGCACGTTTCTACAGAGAGCAAATTTCTGACTACTACGCTAAGGATATAGTTGATATGATTTGGCGTGGAGCGTCAAAGTCCGGTTATTCTGAGTTATTCATTAATGAGATGGGAGGCGGGATAACAGATGACCACTACTATGTAAACACAATAGCAGGCATACCGTGCGTTGATATTATTGACTATATACCAGGGCGCGGCTTCCCGGAAACCTGGCACACAAACCACGATGTCATAGAGAACATCTCCAAGGAGACATTAAAAGCAGTTTGCACCGTCATTATGAAATTGGTGATGCAGTAATTAACAAATAACAATTCTTTCTTCTTTCTTCTTTCTTCTTTAACTATTATGTTGCTTCCCTATTATAAACCCGGTGTTATTGAGTGCGGCTGTGATGAGGCGGGTCGTGGTTGCCTTGCTGGACCAGTCTATGCCGCCGCAGTCATACTGCCACCAGACTTTAAGAATGACATGCTGAATGACTCCAAGCAACTTACAGAGAGGCAACGCTATGAACTGCGACCAATAATTGAGGAGAACGCCATAGCCTGGGCTATCGGGGTGATGACGGCGAAGGAGATAGATGAGACAAATATTCTGTACGCATCACTTGCCGCTATGAATAAGGCTATAAAGTCTTTGAAGGTTACACCTGAGTACTTGATAATTGACGGGAACCGATTCCGCAACTCAACCGGCATTCCATACTCCACAATAATAAAAGGTGATGGCAAATATATGTCAATCGCCGCCGCTTCTATCCTTGCAAAAACCTATCGAGATGATTATATGAACTCCATTTCATCGGAGTTCCCGCAGTATGGTTGGGAAGTTAACAAGGGCTATCCAACCAAGGCGCATCGTGCCGCCATAGCTGAGTACGGTGCATCAGCCTACCACCGCCTCACTTTCCGTCTGCTACCTTAGAGTGCATTGTTGTTCTCCGCCTCCTCAACCTCCTTGCGCAGTTTCTCAGGAAGGTTCTCAACGCAGTGGTGGCACTTCATCTCAAGTGTGTACATACGTCCTATGCAGTAGTTTGAGCGCAGACATTTTGAGCAGTAGTTCTCATCGCTCTCCTTCATGTGGTTTACAAAGGCAGGATCATTTACAAGAACGTGCCCCATTTGGAAGCACTCAAAGCCCTCATTAAGAACAGTCTCGCAGTTCTTGCGACTTGTCACACCACCAACATATATGAAATTAGCGTCTGGAACTTCTTTCTTGAATTTCTTTGCCCACTCAAGGAAGAACAAATCTCCTTTCTTGTAAGGAACTGTAGGTATCAATAAGCGGCCTGCAATAATCAATCCTAATTTCAACCACCAGAACTTCCAAGGATTCATATAGTGAGCCAGTGCCTTAAGTGGCATTGCGCCTCCAAGAATCAACATAGGAGTTTTACTAACAGTGCCGGCTGAAAGAACAATACCATGAACGCCGTGTTTATTGATTGCTTTGGCAACCTCAATACCCTCCTCAAGAGTCATACCGCCTTCATAACCGTCTGTCATGCTGATTTTTACAATAACAGCCATATCATCCTTTGCATGAAGCATAACCTCATCTAAAACCTCATTCATAAAGCGCATACGGTTCTCAAGAGAGCCACCGTACTCATCTTTTCTACGGTTCAAGGTTGGGTTAAGGAACTGTGATATAAGGTATGCGTGACCACAGTGAATCTCAACACAGTCAAAACCACACTCGCGGCTCCAGTCAACTGCCTCACCAAATTTCTTTACCGAGTACTTGATTTCATCCTTTGTTATACCACGATACAATGTTGGTGAGTACATATTAAAGCCGGTTGATGGACCCCAAGGCATACATTTGCAAGTGTAGAAATGTGTCATATTTCCGCAGTGTCCCAACTGTATGCTTGCTTTTGCTCCCTCGGCGTGAATGGCATCAGTAAGTTTACGCATTCCGTCTTTAATTTCATTATGGACATATAACTGACCATCAAATGAAACACCTGAACGATCTACGGCACAATAAGCGACAGTGGTCATACCAATACCACCTTGGGCAACTGACTTGTGATAGTTTATCAAATCATCAGAAGGGCTGTTACCATAAGCCATATTCTCAAAAGCGGCGGAACGTATTGTCCTGTTCCTAAGTGTTATAGGTCCCAGTTTGAAGGGGGTGAACAAAATACTCATAGTGTTAATCGTCTAATCGTGGAATCGGTGAATCGTGGAATCGATTAAACGGTTCACCAGTTCACCGATTCACTATTAATATATAAAAGGAAAAACTCTCTTTAGTTTATTTGAGTCGAATTCATCGGCAAATTCAACCTGATACTTCTTATAAATGGCGTTTGCTCTCGGAACCAGATTGGCGCAAGTCCACCACAGGAATACGAGCCCAGCCCAAGACCAGGTAAGTACAGCCCAGCCCAGCCACTCTAAAATCTCACCAAAATAGTTTGCTGAACATACATATTTGTACATTCCATCTTTTGGCAGATAGTGTTTGGTGTCACCTGGTTTACGCAAGTTGCGTATCACACGGTCAGAGTTCCAATTTATTGAAATACCAATAATAAAAATGCAGGTGCCTATTATGAATTGAGGCGTCAGAAGCCAGTTGGCAGTGTACATATCGGCGGGAGAGAGGTAGAACAACCAATATCCTTGAATGTAGCCGTTCATAATGTTAAAGATGACACCCATAAGCATAACTGCTATAGGCATCTTACTCTTACCTTTTAACAGAAGCGGGAATACGAAGGAGCGTTGGAAGTAGTGAACCTGGAAAATTAGGAACATTACAAGCGGAGCCAACTCCCAAGTACGCTCCGACTTAGCCCAGAGAAAGAGCATTACAAAGAACACAGGACATTCCATTACAATCCAGGCAGCCTTGTTATTGATGGCTGGTCCCCATTTGTCACTAATCATCTTTCCGTAGCCAGCCTCCACAAAATAGAGGCAGACAAAGACAACCAGTCCCAAGATACTCATAATAAAGAGCAGGAAATCAAAGTTTTCTAAAGTCAGATGCATAATATTAATATTCAAGTTTCACGTTATCAACCCACAGAGTGTTCCCTAGGGTGCCAATAAATGCACCTTGATTACCTGCGGTAAGCATTATTATTATGTGAGTTGGAGTGTCATCAGCACTGCCCCAACCATCCTCAATTATCGGAGTCACCTCGCCTTTGCTGTTAAGAGCGCGGTAGGGACCGTTAAGACACATATAATCCTTGTAGTAGTCTGTTTTTGTAATATCTCCGTAATGGATTTCAACCCTGTGGTTGTTCTGCCATATAAGTTCATCGTGGTCAAGCTGCTCACGAGCCGTGCCAATACGCAGAGCGTGAATGGAGCCATCCGGTTCCTCCCAGCGTTTTTGCAGATATACCCAGAACTCAGCCTTGTCTTGAATGCCCTTTATTTTTTTATGACCTATCCCAGGCCACTTCTCCACATAGTTGTTAAGAGAAATCCGGCATTTGTAGTCAAGCACCAGAGCCTTAGGCTTGCGAGTGAAGGGAATTCCAAAGTCAAGATTGCAGTAAGGGTCTCCCGCACCCTTTATAGGCTCAATAGTCTGCCCGGTGAATATGCTGCCTGAAACCAGCACGTGAACATCAATCAATCCCAAAACCTTAACGCCGTCAAGTTTAGTATCCATACGACAGCAGGTTCCTCCCCCGATGATGCGCTTTTCAGGAACAACCGTGTTACTTGCTTTTACAATGCCGGCAACCTTTGCGTAAACATTTGAAGATGTCCAGATAGTGTTCTCCTTGTAGTTATAAGGAGCAAGTTCCTCTGTAGTGAAAGAGGCTTTGGGACCTATTACATAGATGGTTTTCCGCTTTCCGCCTATAAGACCTGATTCCTTGACTTCTCGAGTCGCCCAACTCTCAAAATCACCGAATTGCAATGGCTCAATCTGTGCGTTAACAATCATTGATATTGCCAAAAAGAGCAGTGCGGTCAAGTTCTTATGTAACATTATACACCTATGTAAAAAAACGGTACAAATTTAATGCAAATAACTGAAAGTGCAAAAAATTTAACATTTCACGCAACGTACATAAAAATATTTGTTAGTTACCTCATAAAATTGTATATTTGCTTGTTAAAACAGTTTGTTATGATAAATCAACAGATTAAGGATATTGCTGCCAGGCTTGCAGGCTTGCGTGACGCAATGGAACTCTCAACAGCCGCAATGGCCGCCAAGACAGGCGTCACAGAGGAGCAATATGTTCAGTATGAGAGCGGGAATATGGATATTCCTATGAACTTCATTTGTAACGTAGGTCAGATTTTTGGTGTTGACGCCGCTGTACTCATTAACGGCGATGAAACCCACGCCCAAACGTTTTTCATCACCCGCAGGGGTGGTGGTATATCAGTAGAGCGTTCCAAATCCTATAAATATAGAGATTTGGCAGGAGGATTCAAAGGCGCCAAGGCAACGCCGTTCCTTGTGACGGTGGACCCGAGTGACGCACCTATGCACCTGAACTCACATCCTGGTCAGGAGTTCAACTTAGTGGAAAAAGGAAGGATGTTATTGAGTGTTGATGGCAAGGAGGTAGTGCTTGAAGAGGGCGACAGCATCTTCTTTGACGCCACCAAGCCACACGGAATGAAAGCATTGGACGGAGAAAAAACCCGTTTCCTTGCAATAATATTGTAATAATTATGTTGGAAAGATTCGTATCTCAAACAAAATTCACTTCACAAGAGGATTTTGAGAGTAATTTCAGAATAAAAGTACCTGAGAACTTCAACTTCGCCTATGACGTAGTTGACGCCTGGGCAAAAGAGAACCCGGAAAAACGTGCCATTTGCTGGACAAATGACAAAGGTGAGCATATAGATTTCACATACGCAGACCTAAAAGAGAGGACAGACCGCACCGCCTCCTATTTCCAGTCACTTGGAATAGGCAAGGGAGATAAGGTAATGCTCATACTAAAGCGTCGTTATGAGTTTTGGTTCTCAATAATAGCGCTTCATAAGATAGGAGCCGTAGTAATACCCGCAACCCACCTGCTCACAGGCAAAGATATAATATACCGTTGCCACGAGGCTGACATAAAGGCGATTGTGTGCGTTGGAGACCACATTGTGCAAAGCCACGTACTTGCGGCAAAACCTGAATGCCCCACACTTGAGCATATAATCTCGGCAGGTCCGGTGGTGGCTCCCGGTTTTGAGGATTTTACGGCTGGTATAGAGAACGCCGCACCATTTGTAAAGCCAGCCGATGTGAACACCAATTCAGACGTTATGCTGATGTTTTTCACATCAGGCACCACAGGCGAGCCTAAGATGGTGGCACACGACTTCCTCTATCCACTTGGGCACATAGTCACAGGCAGTTATTGGCATAACCTCAGAGAAGACAGCCTGCACCTGACCGTTGCTGACACAGGTTGGGGTAAGGCGGTATGGGGCAAACTCTACGGGCAGATGATAGCAGGAGCGTCAATCTTTGTCTATGACCACGAGAAGTTCACCCCTGCGGATATGCTGCAGATGATACAAGACTACCATATAACATCATTCTGCGCCCCGCCAACAATATTCCGCTTTATGATTCAGGAAGATTTAACAAAGTATGACCTCTCATCACTTGAGTGGTGCTGCATAGCAGGAGAGGCGTTGAATCCAAGCGTATATGAGGAATTCTACAAACTCACAGGAGTGAAACTGCGTGAGGGATTCGGGCAGACAGAGACCACCTGCACCGTGCTCACAACCCCTTGGATGGAGCCTAAGCCAGGTTCAATGGGTCGTCCCAACCCTGCGTATGACGTAGATATAATAAAGGAGGACGGCACCTCTGCAGAGGTAGGAGAGCGTGGAGAGATAGTGATACACGCCAACCCCGATGCCAAACCCTGCGGACTGTTCCGCGGTTATCTGAAAGATGAGCGGAAGACCTACGCCGCCTGGAATAACGGACTATATCACACCGGTGATGAGGCGTGGCGTGATGAGGACGGCTATTTCTGGTTTGTAGGCCGCAATGATGATGTTATAAAATCATCAGGCTACCGCATAGGTCCGTTTGAGGTGGAGAGTGCCCTTGTGTCACACCCTGCGGTAGTTGAGTGTGCCATAACAGCAGTCCCGGACCCAATAAGAGGGCAGGTGGTTAAGGCAACCGTAGTACTTGCCGACGAGTATAAGTCACAAGCCGGAGAGGCACTCATAAAAAAGTTGCAAGACTATGTGAAGCAAGTCACCGCACCATACAAATATCCCCGTGTAATGGAGTTTGTTGAAGAACTGCCAAAGACAATAAGCGGAAAAATCAAGAGAGTTGACATCAGAAACAAAGACAAGTAAAATGTACCGTTTTAAACGCATAGCAGTAAAAATAGGAAGCAATGTCCTCACCCACAAAGATGGCACGTTGGACACAGAGCGTATGGCTCAACTTGTTGACCAGATGGCTGGCCTTCATAAGGCTGGAGTTGAAATAGTGCTGATTTCATCAGGAGCTGTGGCATCGGGGAGGTCAATACTAAAATTGGAGAAAGAGCCAGACCCGGTATCGGCAAGGCAGATATTCTCTTCAATAGGTCAGGCACGCCTCATAAACCTCTACTATGAGTTATTCGCCAAACACGGCATATTCTGCGGTCAAGTATTAACCACAAAAGAGGCACTCTCAACCCGAAACCACTATTTAAATCAGAAGAACTGCATAACACAGTTGCTACAACACAAAGTTGTACCCATACTCAATGAGAATGACACAATATCCCTGACAGAGTTAATGTTCACAGATAATGATGAACTAAGCGGAATGGTAGCCACTATGATGAACGTTGAGGCACTGATAATCCTCAGCAACATTGACGGCATCTACACCGGCAACCCTTCTGACCCTGATTCCAAGGTAATAAGAGAGGTGGAGGCGGGAGTCAATGTGGAGAAATACATACTCTCAACAAAATCATCATTCGGACGCGGAGGAATGATGACAAAGACAAACATAGCCCGCAAGGTAGCCGCAGAGGGCATAGAGGTAATCATAGCAAATGGAAAGCAAGATGACATACTCACCTCCTTGCTTCGTAAGGGCTCTGATACACTTTGCACAAGATTCATTCCAACAAGACGAGAACTCTCCAGCGTAAAAAAATGGATAGCCCACAGTGAGAGTTTCTCAAAAGGTGCCATAACAATAGATGATAACGCCCGCAAGGCATTGCTCTCAGAGAACGCCGCATCGCTGCTATTCATAGGCATCACAGGGGTGAACGGAGAGTTCTGCAAAGGAGACATAATAACAATAAAAGATAGTCAAGGCAATGATATAGCCATAGGCAAAGCACAATATGATAGTGATAAAATGCTCCAATCCATCGGGAAAAAAGGATTAAGGCCAGCAGTGCGTTGTGACTACCTGTGGATAGTGAATAGTTAATAGTGAAAAAAGAAAAGTTAGGGATATTATGAATTGGAAAGAAGAGGCATTAGAGGCTTCACGGAAGCTTAATTTAGTAGGGGAAGACGTAATAAACGCCGTCCTAAATGATGTGGCTTCTGCCGCTGAGGCTCATACAGCCGAGTTGCTTGAGGCAAACCAGAAAGATTTGGACAAGATGGAGCGTAGCAATCCGCTCTATGACCGTTTGCAACTCACTGAGCAACGCATAAAAGATATTGCCGCTGATATGCGTAAAGTAGCCACGCTTCAGAGTCCGCTTGACCGCACACTTGAGGAGCGCACCCTGCCAAACGGACTTCACCTCATAAAACGCACGGTTCCGTTCGGAGTCGTAGGCATAATATATGAAGCACGTCCCAACGTAAGTTTTGATGTCTTCTCACTATGCCTTAAGAGTGGCAATGTATGCGTACTAAAAGGCGGTACAGATGCCTATAACTCAAACCTTGCCATAGTCACGCTTATAAAGAACATACTTGCAAAACATAATCTTGACACCAACATAGTACACCTTATGCCAGCCGGTAGAGAGGCTACAGCGGAACTTATGGATGCCGTAGGTTACGTGGACCTCATAATACCACGAGGCGGAGCCGGGCTTATCAAGTTTGTGCGTGAGAACGCCAAAGTACCCGTAATTGAGACAGGAGCCGGAGTAGTCCACGCCTATTTCCACTCCGATGCTGACCTAACTAAAGGTACAGCCATAATTGCCAACGCAAAGACACGCAGAGTAAGCGTATGTAACGCCCTTGACACACTTATAATAGATGCCAAACGCCTTGCAGACCTGCCAGCAATATGCAAGCCGCTTGCAGAGAAAAATGTTGTAATAGAGGCTGACGCCAAAGCATATACATTCCTTGCAGGAAAGTACCCATCAGAGTTACTTGAAAAGGCTACAGAGAATACATTCGGGCACGAGTTTATGGCATACCGTATGGGGCTGAAGACAGTAGATGACATAGACGGAGCTCTCAGACACATAGCCTCCAACTCATCAAAACACAGTGAGTGCATAATAACAGAGAACGCTCAAGCGGCGGCACGCTTCCAGAAAGAGGTGGACGCAGCCTGCGTCTATGTGAACGCACCAACAAGTTTCACAGATGGAGCACAATTTGGAATGGGAGCCGAGATAGGCATAAGCACGCAGAAACTGCATGCCCGCGGACCTATGGCTCTGCCAGAGCTCACCACATACAAATGGCTCATAAACGGAGATGGTCAAATAAGAAAATAACCTGGTGAAATGGAGTATTTTGACACCATATTATCATTGCCGCTGACAGACCCGGTGCTACTCTTCTCAGTAGTGCTGCTTATAATTCTGTTTGCCCCTATGATATTTGATAAACTCCATATCCCCCATATAGTAGGACTTATAATAGCAGGTGTGCTCTTTGGAGAGAACGGATTAGGACTACTCTCAAATGACAGCAGTTTCCAACTATTCGGGCAGGTAGGTATGCTCTACATAATGTTCATAGCCGGAATAGATATGGATATGAATGACTTTATGCACAACCGCAATAAAAGTCTTGTCTTTGGCACCTACACATTCCTGATACCCGTGATAATAGGTTTTGTCACTGGTTTAATACTTATGTATCATATATTCAGCGGGTTGCTTGTGCCTGAGTCACTAATCAGATACACAATACTTGCCTCAATAGTACTTGCAAGTATGTTTGCCTCAAACACACTGCTTGCCTACCCCATAGTAAGCCGTTACGGAGTAAGCCGCAACCGCTCTGTCACAATAACAGTAGGAGGCACAATGGTTGCAATGCTACTGTCACTTGTGGTGCTTGCCGTAGTACTTCAAGTGGCAAAAGGAGATATGACCCCCGCCTTTTGGATTAGGTTCATAGTTTCAGTGGCGCTGTATCTGTTCATAGTCTTCTTCCTCTTTCCAAAACTTGCCACGTGGTTCTTCAAACACTATGCAGATAATATTCTGCAATACATATTTGTATTAGCCCTTGTCTTGCTCTCAGCATTTATGGCTAAACTTGCAGGAATGGAGTACATAATAGGAGCCTTTCTTGCCGGCATATCAATAAACCGCCTTATACCAAAGCGTTCACCCCTTATGAACCGCATAAACTTTGTAGGCAATGCCATATTCATACCATTTTTCCTCATAAGTGTTGGAATGATGGTTGATATAAAACTCATTTTCGGCGGTTTCACCACCATTTTAGTTGCCTTGATAATGACAGCGGTAGCAACCCTATCAAAGTTTCTTGCAGCAGATGCCACACGTCTTACATATAGTATGAGCCACGATGAACGCACAATGATGTTCGGACTCAGCAACGCCAAGGCGGCATACTCACTTGTAGCCGTTATGCTTGCCTATAACTGCGTCATCGGGGTTACCAGTACGGGAGAAGAGATAAGACTTCTCACATCAGAGATACTGAACGGCACCATAATAATGATTCTTTTCACATGCATCATAAGTTCATTTGTAACAGAGAAGGCTGCAAGGAGCTTGGCACTTACAGGAGAGGAGAAGGCACACGCCTCAGACTACCGTCCTGAGATGCGCGTACTGCTGCCTGTATCAAATGAGGATACACTTGAAAAACTTATGGAACTTGCAGTCATACTTAATGACAGCAAGTACAAACAGCCAATGTATGCTCTGAATGTTGTTGATTATCAGAGTGTTGATACACAAGAAGCAGACAATGCCGACAAGCTGCTTGAGCATGCCGCCTACCTTGGAGCCTCAACAGACAACAAAGTCAAGAAGATTAAACGCTATGACCTTAACGTTGCAAGCGGCATAACAAATGTCATAAGAGAGAAAAACATATCAGATGTTGTAATGGGAGTAAGCCTTAAGCCTTCTCTCTCCACCACACTCTTCAAGTCTCTCTATGACACCATTACAAGTAATGTGAACCGTATGGTCTATATACTCTCATCTGTCCAACCACTCTCAACCACAAGCCGCATTCTGATTGTGGCACCTGTGGGAGCGGAGAATGAGAGCGGATTTGAGAAGTGGTGCGTGGCAATGCTCACACTCGCAAGCCAGACAGGAGCCACCATTGAGATGTACGCTACAGAAAAAGTTACAGAGGCGTTTAAGTCTGTAGCCCTAAAACACAGAAACAATGTAGCCGTTACATACATAGCCACAGATAAGTTCTCACTTGAAGAACCATTGCAGGCGTTGCAGATGAATGATTTGCTTGTAGTGATATCAGCACGTCAGCACTCATTCTCATATACAGTTGAACAAGACAAACTAATACCTGAATTAGTGTCAAAAGTAAAACGTAACAGTTTCATAGTACTCTATCCTGAACAGTTTAAAGAGGGAGAGGTAGACCGTTTATTAGATAGTAATACAAAAATCATTTAATGTTTCATTTTTAATTAATTATCATTATGAAAAAAATTATTTCAACAGTCGTATGCCTGGCAATGGCATTCACACTCGTAAGTTGCGGTAGCAGCAAGTCATCAGCAGCTTCTTCAAGCTCAAGTTCTTCAAACTCAGGTATTGCAAGCACAGTTGCAACTATGCTTGGTGCCGCTCCAGCCACATCTGCGGCACAACAAGCAGGTACAAACGCAGGTTCAGCAATTCTCAGTATGTATAAGAACTACAAGGCTGCCGGCAAACTTGATATGAGCAACACAAGCAATATCCTCAGTGCAATACAACTTGCCACAAGCGCACTTCAAATCAAAGACAACTATAAAGATGCTGGTTTCTATAAAGATTTTGCCACAGGAATGGTAGCAAGTGCCACAAACCTTATTACAAATAACAATGTAGGCAACACAATCAACACACTTGTAAACACAGATTTCAGCTCACTTTCAGCACTTGGAAGTCAGATTACAGGAGCCGCAAATCAAGTTTCAAACACCGCAGTCCAAGCTGCAAGCTCAGCCAACACACAAACAGCCGTTTCCGCACTGAATGCGCTACTCGGTTCTCTTGAATAAAATAATTTTACAATCACATTTATTAATCCTCCCCACCACAGCACAAAGTGATGGGGAGTTAAAATATTTTTGCTTTTTAAGTTGCTTAATTGTAACTTTGAAGCAATTATTTTAGCAATGAAACTGAACAGAATACTACGTAATGTTATGCCAGCGGTTTTGACCGCCTTCCTCATTGTGCTTGTAAGTTGTTCTAAACCAAATACTTACCACGATGTCAATATCAAGAAGTTCACATTCCGCACCTCCACACTCGCCCCTGACTTAAAGGGGATTGTCTTTATAGTTGACACTTTCAGCAATCAGATTTACAATATTGACTCAGTCTCATACACCTCTGACCTTAGAAAGGTGGTGCCCATTGTAACCTGTTACTCCACGCCAAGTGAGATTCGCATAAATGATAATACTTGGAATCAGTCAGATTCAATTGATGTCAGCGCCCCGTTCAAACTTACCATAGTGGGGCAGGACAAAAAGACTGTGCGTAACTTTACGGTAACTGTGGGCAAGCATAGCGTTGACCAGGATAAGATTACATGGGTATCTCTTAATCCATCGGGGATAGAAGATGGACTAAAGGCGGGCAAGGCTCTCTATAAGTGGAACAGCATAATACTAATAGGAGAGGACGCTTCAGGAAAGAATCCTGTATATTCAAGCCCCGATGCCGTCTTTTTTGAGTGGCAAGGCACTCTTGAGAACACCATTGCCGTAAAGACACTCTACGCCCCCAAGACCAGCGATGTTCCTGACTCACTCTTTGCCCTGACGGCGGACGGAGGCTCACTTGTGGCAATCTCAAGTGATTTGGTGGAGACGGTATATAAGATGCCCGACGGAGTCAAGGCCGTTGACATAATAGGGGAGCATAAGAGTGAAGGTATTCTTCTGCTTGCCGATAAGGCAGGGCAGAAAGTGCTCTACAAATATTTAAATGGGGCTGTAACAGCCTCCGCCGGTACCCTGCCCGCAGAGTTCCCTACGCTTGGTTCTTCTGCCAAATGCGCCATAATGCTTGACGCCCCCACCATTAAGAATGTGGTGGAGTCATACGTAATAGGCGGAAAGGCAGAGGGGAATGACTTTGTGCAGAACGCATTCTCAACAGATAACGGCTGGTATTGGACATCTGTTGTAAAGGAGCCCGCCTCAAGATTCTGTTTTGAGGGGCTCAACAGTGCCGCCGCCGTGTGGTATGACAAGCGGCTCTTCCTCTACGGAGGTAGGAATAAAGATGGTCTGAGCCCGGCATACGTAAGTTTTGACAACGGGTTCTCATGGCGTCAGGCTCGTGACTCCGAGTGTTTGCCCGCATCATCGGTTCTTGCCTCTGACATAAGCGTCATCAGTGATTCTAATGATGACTATATCTATGTTATTTGCGGTAATGACAATAGCGGAGTTTTCAAAATCCAATGTTTCCGCGGGCGTGCCGTGCATAAAGATTTCATATTAAAGTAACCGTTATGAAGGTTCTCTTTCCAGGTTCATTCAACCCCTTTACCATAGGGCATAAGAATATTGTTGACCGTGCCTGCACTCTGTTTGACAAGGTTGTCATAGCCATCGGGGTAAATTCAGAGAAACACCACGATGACCAAGACTACAGTGTAGAGGCTGAGATGGAGCATATACGCACCATCTATGCCACCAACCCAAAGGTTGAGGTAATAAGTTACGCCACACTTACGGCACAAGTGGTTAAGGAGATGGGCATTGACTGTATTATACGCAGTATCCGCAACACTAAGGATTTGGAATATGAAGATGAGATAACCCGTGTTAACTATACCTTTTTTGGTGTTGAGACCCTCTACCTGCTTGCTGACCCCAAACTAAAAGAGGTCTCCTCCACCGTGGCGAGGGAGTTGAAGAAGTATGGAATAAATAAAAAAGAATAAAGAAAAAAGAAAAAATAAAAGTGGCCCCTCCTAACCTCCCCCCGGGAAGGAACTTTTCTTTTTTCACTTTTCACTTTTAACTAATTATCACTTTCACTTTTCACTTATTATGATTGAAGTACTATATAAGAATCAGAAATTTGAAGTGCCGGAGGGTATATCTCTGCTGCAACTTCAGAAGATAGTGGCTGGTGACAAGGTGGGTGTCATCGGGGCACTTGTGAATAACGTGCCTACTGAACTCACAAGGCAACTCTACCAGAACAAGAGTGTGGAGTTTGTAACCATTGCAGACCAGTACGGCAAGAGTATCTACCTTAACTCCCTTGTCCTGCTGCTCTACAAGGTGCTTAATGATATGCGTGGCTGCTACACCTTTATTATGGAGCACGCCATATCAAACGGCTATTTTATCCGCATACTTGACAAGCACGGCATTAAGGTGACTATTGCCAAAGGTCTTATTATAAAGCAGAAGATGATGGATATGGTGGCGGCTGACATGCCTTTCAAAACCTTCCACCAGCCCACCTCAGAGGTCATTAAAATATTTGAGCAGCGTGGAAACCTTGACGGGGCGGCTCTTCTCAAGTACGTAAAGACCTACTACACCACCTATTACCAGTTAGGAGACACAGTAGAGTTCCTCCATGATGGTACCGTGCCTTCAACTTCTTACCTTAAGGTTTTTGACCTCACTCCCTACCACGATGGCTTTTTGTTGCGTCTGCCTTGCAGTGTAAGCGGCACAGAGGTCTCACCTATGGTTGATATGCCTAAACTCTACAACACCTACAAGAACAATTGGACACTTGAGCATAAGGCAAGACTTACAGAAATTGCCCATTTGAACGGGATTTCAGCCGATAACCTGCCTGTTATGATTACCATTTCAGAGGCCATTCATGAGAAGAATATTGTGCGTATTGCCGACAAGATTACGGCAAAGCCATTTGTTAAGGTTGTGCTTATAGCGGGTCCCTCATCATCGGGCAAAACCACATTCTCAAAGCGTTTGAGCGTTCAACTTGCGGCATCGGGGGTCAAGCCCACGGCTCTCTCACTTGACAACTACTTTGTTGACCGTGAGAAAAACCCTGTGGATGAGAAAGGAGAACTTGATTTTGAGTCGCTCTATTCTCTTGACCTTGAGCGTCTTAGCAGTGACTTGAAGAAAATAATAAAAGGAGAGCGGGTAGAGACTCCTATCTATGACTTTATTACAGGCAAGCGTTCCTCAGATACTATTCCTATATGTTTAGGAGATAATGAGGTGCTTGTAATAGAGGGTACTCACGCCCTTAACCCTGAACTCTCAAAGGCTCTGCCAGAGAGGTCTCTGTTTAAGGTCTTTGTCTCTGCACTTAACACAATGTCACTAAGTGAGCATATATGCATTCCTGCCGATGACGGACGTCTGCTACGCCGCATAATACGTGACTACAAATATCGTGGTTACAGTGCAGAGGATACAATACTGCGTTGGCCAAGTGTACGCCGTGGTGAGGCTAAGTGGATTGAGCCGTTCCAAGAGGAGGCCGATGAGGTCTTCAACTCATCACTATTGTTTGAACTTGCCGCCGTGTCACGTCAGGCTGTCCCAGTGCTTATGGACGTTCCGCACTTCAGCGCCGCATACCCTGTGGCACACCGTCTGCGTGCTACTCTACGCCTAATAAAACCCATAAGTTTCAGTGATATCCCCTCCACCTCACTCTTAAGAGAGTTCCTTGGAGGAAGCGGGTTTAGATATTAATAATTAATAATTAGCAATTAGTAATTAACAATTATCGATTCACCAGTTCACCGATTCACCGATTCACCGTGATATTAAAAACATTTATAAGAAAAATATTCCTGCTCCCAGTATATTTCTACAGAAGTTGTATATCTCCGCTAACGCCACCATCGTGCCGTTACACCCCTACATGCTCTCAATATATGATTGAGGCGGTGCAGAAATACGGTATCTTTAAAGGTGGTTGGTTGGGAATAAAACGCCTTGCACGGTGCCATCCGTGGGGAGGCTCAGGCTATGACCCTGTCCCCTAAGGGTTATGCAACGGCTTCAGTTGAGATAATCATCTTAGCCCACGATATGGTGATGTATGACGCCATTGCCACGGCAAGCCCGAAGAAACCGCCAAAAATAATAAAGAAGGCGCTCACGCCAAGGAATATGTATTGCAGTTTCCCATGCTCCTTGAGTGAGAACATTGGAATTTCAGATACCAGCAGATATGAGAGTGTGCCTGTGAGTATAAGCAGTATTGAGAGCCCTATTCCAGGCAGTTGCCATAGCATTGCGAATTCAGGCCAATCCATCCAGAGGAATGATGCCATAGGGGCGTTTGCTATACCCGCTATAAGAAGTGCGTTTGCAGGTGTAGGCAGCCCTATGAATGATTTTGTCTGACGTGCGTCATTATTGAATTTGGCAAGCCTTATGGCAGAAAAAATTGCAATTAGGAACGCCACAAACGGAACAAAGGCGGCACCCAAATCAGTAACAAAAGGGTATTGCTTGAAGAGAGCGTACATAAGAGACGCCGGTGCCAAGCCAAATGTTATGTCATCAGCAAGTGAGTCCAAATCCTTACCTATTGTGGAGTGAGCGTCAAGAAGCCGTGCTAAAAAACCGTCAAAGAAATCAAATACGGCGCCCAGTACAATGAACATAGTGGAGTAGAAGAGGCACTGCTGCTGCGTAAGTCCCATAAAACCAGCCTTATAAGAGCCGTAGATGGCAAAAACAGTAGCCACGCAGCCTGAAAGCAGGTTGAGGCTTGTTACGGTGTTTGGAATATAGTTCTTAATCATAGATTGAAAAATCAGCAGGCTTTGCCGCCGGTGATTCCACTATTTTTCCGTTGTAATCTATTCTGAAATACGCCGGAGCGTTCTTAACATTAAATGATTTTATGAAATCTTTGTTATCTCCGCCCCAGAGTATGTTCCTGCGTGCCTTAAGCCCCTTTGTCAGTGCGTCAACACCCTCTCTTGTGGCATCTGTGAAGATGATTAGAGGAACACAACGCCCTCTCCACTTCTCTATGCTTGACAAGGCAAAATCCAAATCACTCTGACTTTGGGTAAGCTTTGACATAGCAAAAATAATATAAATTTGCGGAGTTTCAAAATCTTTGAGGCTCAGTTTTTCACCATCAATGTTCATAACCTCTGTAACAGCAGTCTGTGAGCCTACCGCACCTATCTTCAGAATCTCCTTCACCTCATTTGCAATAGTAAGGTTTCTCTCACCCTTAATATCAGATAGACGACTCTCATGCAACTGACCGGAGAGCACGTGGTGCAGAATCACAAGCTCATATAAATCAGTGTTTTGCCTCAATGCCTCAATATCTTTGAACTGCTCAAAAAGAATGTTGAAGGCGTCCCAATACGCTGGGTTGCTGTACGCCACATGAGCATCTAAAAAGAATGCGTCAATAGCCGTTGCAGGCTGCGTTGGCTCATAAAGGTTTACCAAGATGGCGTAGTTACAGTAGCGGTAAGTTGTAAAGAAAGGGTCTTGGTCACCAAATTCATACTCTAACTCAGCGTACTCCTTTTCAATACTGTCAGGCTTTATCTCACTCTTTATTATGCGGTTGAAAGCCACGTCAAAAGAGTCATCAAAGGCTGTTATTTTAAGATTCAAGTCATCAACGGCGGGATTATTAAGACTCAGAAGAATCTCATGCGGAGCATAGTACGGATTTAGCAAATCACCCTCCCTTGGCAGAGTCAGCGGAGGCAGGTTCACATTATAAATCTTGTACGGCTCCACATATAGCACCCCCTTGTAAGCCCCAAGCGGAATATAGCACTTACGAGTCTCAGTAACGTCAGTCTCAAGTTTGAACGCCCCCGTACTATCCACCACGCATGTATCCACTCTTACAATGTTGCCAGTAATGCCGTTATCCTCATAGAGCAGTTCCAACGTTTTGCCCGCATACCCTTTTGCCTTTCCCTCTATGTACCCCGATGCCATAATCTGAGGCATTGAAACAGTCAGCAGCACCGCTATAATAAATCCGCGGCTTGCTAAAAATCTTAGTATCTTAGCTCTGTTTGTCATATCATTTTTATCTCCTTTAATAGTTTTTGCCTTAGCCTCTGTAAGTTGTTCCCTCAGAGCCTCATACTCACCCTCATCAATAGTCTCAAGAGCCGCATGGATATGCGTGCCGTCAATACCCTTACTCCTTAAAGCATACTCAATCTTGCGTTTCCCCCACTTTGCAAAGCGGAACTTGTCTTTAGTGAAGGCTACGGCGTAACGCCCCTCATCAATAAACCCCTCATCTATAAGTCTCTTTACAAAATCCTCCATTTCATCGGCACTATACTCCCATTTACACATCTTCTCACGCACCTCCTGCACGCACCGCTCCGCCACCGTGCAGTATGCTGAAATTCTATTAAAATTTTCTTTATTCATAATTTATTAAGGTATTAAGTATGAACTACGGCGTAATTTGGAAGTTCCCGAGAAAAATTCGTTATTTTGGAAGCCAAAAATGAGTGTCTGAGCGAAGCGAGTTGCGTTTTTGGCTGAGCAAAATAGAATTTTTCAAGGAAAAAGAACTTCCGTATGGAGCAAGTAGTTCATACTTAAAAACATATTTAAATAAATTTTGAAGTTTCTCCAATGCCATTGTCTTTCACACTCTCCGGTGTGCCAGTGCACATAACCCTGCCACCAGCGTTTCCGCCATCGGGGCCCATATCAATAATATAGTCAGCGTGGCGTATCACATCAATGTTATGCTCAATTACTATGAGAGAGTTGCCACGGTCAACAAGCCTGTCAAGCACACCAAGCAGAATGTTTATATCCTCAAAATGAAGCCCTGTCGTGGGCTCGTCAAGAATGTAAAGAGTCTTACCGGTGTCTCTCTTTATAAGTTCAGCGGCAAGTTTCACACGCTGGTTCTCACCGCCCGACAAAGTATTAGACGGCTGACCAAGCTTAAGGTAACCAAGCCCCACACTCTGAACCACCTTAAGTTTGTTAAGAAGCAATGGAATGTTCTCAAAATACTCCACAGCCTGGTTAAAAGTCATATCCAGGACATCACCTATTGACTTGCCCTTGTAACGCACCTCCAAAGTCTCACGGTTATAGCGCTTACCCCTACATACAGGACATGGGACATATACGTTTGACATAAAGCCCATCTCAAGGCATTTGTAGCCATTACCGCCGCATTCAGGGCAACGTCCTCCCTTTACATTAAAAGAGAAACGCCCAGCCTTGTAACCCCTTATTTTTGACTCAGGCAGAGCCACAAAGAGGTCCCTAATATCAGCAAATATACCTATGTAAGTGGCTGGATTTGAGCGAGGTGTGCGTCCTATGGGTGATTGGTCAACGGCAATAACCTTGTCAATATTCTCAATGCCCGTTATCTCCTTATAAGGTAGCGGCTCAGCAAGAGAGCGGTAGAGCCTCATACTGAGGGCTCGTTGTAGAGTGGCGTTCACAAGGCTTGATTTTCCACTGCCAGAGACACCTGTAACGCATATAAACTTGCCAAGAGGGAAATCAACGTCAATATTCTTAAGATTATTGCCCGTAGCGCCCTTTATACTTAGGATTTTGCCGTTCCCCATGCGCCTTTGCTCATGCACGGCAATACATTTACGCCCCGTAAGATATTGTGTGGTCAGAGTGTCGGTCTTCATCATCTCCTCAAGCGTTCCTGCAAATACAATGTTTCCGCCCAGACGTCCCGCCTTAGGTCCCATATCTATAATGTAGTCGGCACTCAGCATCATCTCCATATCGTGTTCCACCACTATTACAGTGTTACCCATATCACGCAACGCCTTAAGAGAGTCAATAAGTTTTATGTTGTCTCTGGGGTGCAGACCTATGCTCGGCTCATCAAGAATGTATAGCACATTAACAAGATTTGACCCTATCTGGGTGGCAAGCCTTATGCGCTGGCTCTCACCGCCTGATAGGCTGTTTGACGCACGGCTTAGTTGCAGGTAGTCAAGCCCCACATCAAGCAGAAAACGCAGCCTCTTGCTAATCTCCTTAACAATAGGACGGGCTATTTTCTTCTGATTATCAGTTAGTTTTGGTTCAAGAGCCTCAAACCAATAGTAGAGCTCCTTTATATCCATATTTGAGAGTTCCACTATGTTCTTACCCGCCAGACGATAGTAGAGAGCCTCCTTTTTCAGACGGCTTCCGCCACATTCAGGGCATACAATGGTCTGTGAGAACTGCTCAGCCCACTTCTTCTCTGTGGCTGAGGCTTCACTCTCCTCAATATTAAGGTACTCCGCTATGCCGTTATAAGTGGTAGCGTAGCCGCTCACACCCTCCACAGGACTCTTTATCACCACCGTATCCTCACTGCCGTTGATAATAACATCAATAAGTTCATCAGAGAGGTCCTTTACAGGCATATCAATAGAGAACCCTAAGTTCTCACAAAGTGTGGCAATCTGAGTAAAGAGCAGGCTCTGCTTAGCCTTGCCAAGCGGAGCAATGGCACCCTCTTTAATGGATAGGTTGCGGTTAGGAATTATCTTGTTTATATCAACCTGCGTTATGAATCCTGTTCCGTGGCACTTACGGCAACAACCGTTAGGTGAGTTGAAAGAGAAGTCGTGCGGTGCAGGTGTCTGGTATGAAATCCCCGATGTAGGGCACATAAGTTTGCTTGAGAAGTAGAGAACCTTGCTCTCATCATCTTTCTCAATTACCATAGCCACGCCGTCGCCCTGCTCAAGTGCCGCTTTCATTGAGCGGCGTATGCGTTGCTCATCTTTCTCATCTATGGTCAGGCGGTCTAAAACCACCTCAATGTTGTGAGTCTTGTAGCGGTCAAGCCGCATTGCAGGTGTAATCTGCTCTATCTTGCCGTCAATACGCACATTCAAGTAGCCCTTTTTACGCAGAGTCTCAAATAGTTCACGGTAATGACCTTTGCGTGAGCGTATAAGCGGAGCAAGTATATATACCTTCTTATCAAGGCAACTATTCATCAGAAGTTCAAAAATCTGGTCTTCTGTATATTTTACCATCTTCTCACCCGTTACGTATGAGTATGCCTCCGCCGCTCTTGCAAAGAGCAGACGCATATAGTCATAAATCTCTGTTGTGGTGCCCACAGTGGAGCGTGGGTTGTTATTTGTGGTCTTCTGCTGAATGGCTATAACAGGGCAGAGTCCTGTAATCTGGTCAACATCGGGGCGTTCACCACCGCCAAGGAATTGACGTGCGTAGGCTGAGAAGGTCTCAATATACCTCCGCTGCCCCTCAGCATAAATAGTATCAAAGGCAAGACTTGACTTACCACTGCCGCTAAGCCCTGTAATTACAGTTAGGCTCCCGTGTGGTATCTGCACTGACACATTCTTTAAGTTATGCTCACGTGCTCCGGATATGTTGATACAACTAGTAATAGTTAAAAGTTGAAAGTTGAAATTTTGGAGTAGCGAGAGCAGAGAAAATTTATTTTCTATGCCGAGTCACGACAAAATTCACAACGAAGTTGTAAAGTTGAAAGTTTTGGAGTTTAGGAGTCTTTTAACTAAATTCTCCTTTCTCCTTTCTCCTTTCTCCTTTAATCCCCTTCACCGCTTCCTCTATTGTGCTGTATTCCGTAATCTTGTCGCTAAGATAGATTATAGCCACATCATAGCCATCGGGGAACTTGTTACGGCGGTAGGCGGCACGTATCAGACGCTTTACACGGTTGCGGTCTACTGCATTATGGAAACGCTTCTTAGCCACACTTATTACTATGCGTGCCAGACGGTCATCCCCCCTTTTAAGCCAGAAAGTGAGCAGTGGGAACGCATGACGCTTCTCACCACTCTTGTATATGCGCTCAATCTCCTGCTCAGAGCATATACGCTCACTCTTGCTAAAACATTCTGTTATCTTTGTTCCTTCCACCCCCGATATCTTGAAATAAAAATCTCCCAAAGTTACGGTTAAGCGAGAAAAGTATCTTCACTAAGCGAAGCGAAGTAAAGTTAATAAAACTTTAGGAGATATCTCTTAATTACTAATTGCTAATTATTAATCATCTTCCCCACAATCTTATTCTCCTTAAAGAATAGGTCTATGGCTCCCGTCATTGAGGTGGCTTTTTCATTGGGGGCGGAGAGGTCAAGCCTGAGCCCTGCGTCAGTAACCGCTTTTGCTGTGTTTGCACCAAATGTGGCTATCTGTATTTTCCCCTGTTTAAATTTAGGGAAGTTTTTTAAAAGAGAGTTAATCCCTTCAGGAGAGAAGAATACAAGCATATCATAGTCAAACTTCTCATCGGGGCCAAAATCATTGCTCACAGTTTTGTAGAATGCAGCCTTTTGGAAATTTATTCCAAGTTCTTTCAGAAGGTTGGCGTTCTTATCTTTGTTTACATCAGCAACTGCAAGCAGGAACTTTTCTGTGTTGTGCTTCTTTATTGAAGGTATCAAATCCTCAAACTTGCCTGTCTCAGCAAAGAAAATCTTACGCTTGCGGTATTGTATGTATTTTTGCAAGTAAAGTGCCACACTCTCTGATATGCAGAAATATTTCATATCATCAGGAATGTTGGTACGCATCTCCTTACAAAGACGGAAGAAGTGGTCTATTGCTGTCTTGGCTGTGAATATGATGGCGGTATGTGCCAGCACATCAACCTTTTGTGACATAAACTCCTGGAAACTCAGTCCTTCAACCTTGATGAACGGGCGGAATATTATCTCAACGCCGTATTTCTCTGCGATATCAAAATATGGAGACTTTTCAGTCTGCGGTTTCGGCTGCGAAACAAGTACTCTATTGATTTTCACTGTAAATCCTCTCTCTTTTTGTTAGAATGTTCTGAGAAATTTCACCAACACTATGACAGGTAAAATTTCAAGCGTGCAAAGGTACAAAAAAAGAGCAAGAACAGAGGCTAAATTTGTGAAAAATGTGGTGACAAAAATGTAGCAGATTGAGGCACAATATAAAAAACCTATGATAGAGGCAAGTATAGTGGCGTTTTGTATGTTTATTTCAACAGAGAAAGCAAGAATAATGACGGCTATGTAACTCAGCACGCCAAACAGTACTGACAGTTGGTGGTAACGGCTTAGGAATTTAGGCTCCGTTCCATTAAACATTGTTCCAAAGAATATCTTTATAATCAGATACTTAACAGCAAAGAAAATAAGAGTTACCCCGGTGCATATCCCAAAATTCGCCCAGACATCGGGGAGGTCTGCAAGGTAAAGAAGCAGTGTGGAGTAGCCTATAAGGGCAAAAATTGCAATGATTAGTGACGTTATCTGCAAACTTGCCACAGGGGTGTTGTAATCTCTAAGTGAGGCGGGACGATATATTGCCGCAAGAATATTGAACCCCTTGCGGTGGTGCACATTCAGAAACAGGCTTACCGCAAGCATGAACAGCATGGTTACCGTTATATAGAGAGTGCTATTTATGAGAGGGTGGTGTAGGGGCATTCTAGTTGAAAGTTGAAAGTTGAAAGTTGGTACAGGACTATTCCCGCCGCCACACTTACATTCAGTGAGTGCTTGGTTCCGAACTGTGGAATCTCAATACAACCAGTGCATGCGTCAACCACATCTTGGCGTACTCCGTGCACCTCATTCCCCACAACTACGGCATATTTTTTACCAGCCTCAGGCTTAAAGTCACTGAGCATAACGCTACCCTTAGCCTGCTCCACAGCCCATACCTCATAGCCCTCAGTCTGTAATTCCTTAACCGCCTCCATAGTATCCTCAAAATAACGCCACTCAACGCTATCCTCCGCCCCAAGCGCCGTCTTGTGTATCTCCGCTGACGGAGGCGTGGCACTGATGCCACAAAGCCATACTCCTGCAAGGCGGAACGCATCAGCACTGCGGAAGAAAGAGCCAATGTTATGCTGGCTACGCACATTATCACTTACCAAAATAAGTGGCGTCTTCTGAGCCATTTTGAACTCAGAGACGCTTATGCGGTTCATCTCAAGTACTGTAAGTTTCTGCATAAAACTGCGTTAAAGTTTATGATGTAAAGTTAATACAACCTAACTTCTCCACCAAATTTATTTATAAAATACTTTTAGGAGTAAGTGTAGACAAATCCGCTACACTACTGTAGACGGTCTGATATAAGAATTTTTATATATCTCACTGAGGAAGGCGAAAAAGTCCACCCCTAAGATGTTGCATATACGCATAAGAAGTTTGGTGTCTATGGTATCTCTGGAGAATATTTTATAGACATTGGTGCGGTCACAACTGAGTTGGCGGGAGAACCAGATGACTGAGCGTCCCTGGGCCTTCAAGGTAGATTGGATAACGTGTCCTATGTGTGGTTCTGTAGGCATAAAAAACGGCTTCACAGCCTATCCTGTAAAGGTTCTACCACAAACCCAGAACTGATAAGAAGATGAAGCCGCACACCAAGTGCAGCACTCATTTTACTCGAACAGTTCTGAAAAAAAGGTGGTAGAATTTTTACAGGTTCGGCAAAAAATGCTTTAAAAATAAGGCGTCCATTCTGCTTTTCGTCCAGCAATGAAAACGCCGTATATGTGGTGCAAATATATAAAAAATCCATCTAAAATTCATAGACGGATTTTGTAGTGAAACTTTGACACAGAGTCCACCTCATTCCAACTACACCATAGCGGTGGCTTGTTGCCAAATCCGCTACAATGCTGTACCCTTATCCGCCACAACACTTTGATAATCACACACTTAAAACGCCATAACTTTGTGGCGTAGGGTGTGTTGTAGTGCCGTTTGACCAAGTCAGATGACACTGTAGTAGCATCTAAAATGTTCTTTTTCAGTGTGTTGTATGAAATAAAAATGTTAACCAAGCAAAACAAAACATAGAGAAACAAATAACAGAAAACAAACAAATAAAATTAAATACTTAAAGATTATGGAAAAACAAAAACTACTAAAAAATTTTAAACACAGGTTTGGCTGGGTGCTATGCCTAATGGCGTTAATAACTACAAGCCAAGGTGCGTGGGCAGAATATGGGATTTGGGAAGATGATGCCTATGACATTAAATTGAATGGCACATGGATATTTAACAACGGTGCAAAGGGGTCAGACACCAATTGTAATGTTTATATTGCCAATGGTGCAAGCAGTATTAAGTGGACTGATTTATACGTAAATACATGGTGTGGAGACGGTTGGGAACATCGATATCTGTTTGTATATTATAGGGTAAGTTCTAATCATTTAGGTGACTTTACTAAAGCTGTATATGATTCAGGCAGCAGTCAT
>JAZLIE010000060.1:0-49759 GCA_045617165.1 Candidatus Enterocola sp.
ATCTCAAGATAAAGTGTCAACTGTAATAGCCACTCTGACAAGTGGGTGCAATTGAATCTCTGGAATAAGAAATAAAAACGATATGTTATAAAAGAATAATAATACAACCCAAAACTGTAAAGAAATTTCAGGACGGGTCACAATCAATTGTTTGTGGATAAGCTTAATGAGCATGCGATTTTCTTGATATGTAAGGAGGTTGATGTTATACAAGGATTTGTTGCGTTTTATCTTAACAGAGAATATAAATTTGTATATATTACTTTAATAGCGGAAGATCCTAAGTATAGGCGTAAAGGGATTGCATCCGAATTCATTGCTAAAATTATAAATATTTACAAGGATGACTATACATCCATTTCTACTTGAGGTTGAGAAGATTAATTACAATGCATATCAGTTTTATATAAATGCAGGTTTTACGATTGTAGAAGATAGAGTTACTAAATTTTTGATGATGAGGAATATATAAAATATACGACCTTATTAGAGAAATGTTGTATGGAAAATAAAGCAATAGGTGGATACTTTGAAATCGCAGATTGCGAGCAGGTTGATAACTTTCCTCGCAAAGATGGTGTTTTGCTAAACACAGCTCGCAATGCTCTTGAATACATTCTTCGCTCTATCAAGAATACAAAACTTATTTATTTGCCATATTTTACTTGTGAAGTTGTTCTTGAACCAATCAACAGACTGCAACTTCCTTATAGATACTACCATATTAACCAACAGCTTGAGATTGCGGATGAAATTGCTCTTGATAAAGAAGAATATATAATAGTCAATAATTACTTTGGCATCAAAGATGGCTATCTTCATTCTCTTTATGAAAAGTATGGTAATCATTTGATTGTGGACTGTGCTCAGTCTTTCTTTACTCCTTCGTTTCTTGGAGTAAAAGCATTTTATAGTGCACGTAAGTTTGTGGGAGTTGCAGATGGAGGGATTGCATACCTTGGTAATGAAATAGGAATAAATATATCTTCCTGCGATGTGGAACCTACAGAAAGTCACTCTGACCATCTGTATATTCGTAAAGAGCAAGGTCCGGAAGCTGGTTTCAAAAACTATCAGGCAAACGAAACAAAATTGGATAACCAACCAATTAGATTGATGTCAAATGTAACACGACAAATATTAGAGTCTGTTGATTACGATAAAATTAAAAAGACAAGACGTGATAACTTTAAATTTCTACATAATGCCTTGAAACAGATGAATTTACTAAGCAGTATTTGCAATATTGATGAATGTAGCGTGCCATTAGTATATCCATTTTATTGTAATAATGCTGGTAATATACGTGAAATATTGAGAAAAAATCGTATATTTACGGCTCAGTATTGGCCAAATGTTTTGCGTGATTGTCCAGTAAATAGTATAGAGTATAAATTAGCAAATAATATTGTATCAATACCTATTGATCAGAGGTATGGGGAAGAGGATATGGATATGATAATTAATCTCATTTTGAGTTAAAATGGAACCTACAGTATGTTTTAGAGATTTTGAGGAACGGGACATTGATTTTATCTACAAATGTAAGAATGATGAGAAACTTAATTCTCTCATTGTTGGACAGTTTCATCCATTTACTTATGAGGAAGCAGTTAATTGGGTTCGTGGTTGCATGGGAGAACATGATACTTATAAATACTGGGCGATAGCTACAAATGATGAGAGGGAAAAAATTGTGGGATGGACATCATTGTCAAATATCGATAGAATGAATCATAAAGCTTGTTGGCATGGATTGGTTATAGGTGATTCAAATTACAATGATGGTTTTGCTTGGATAGAATCATATTTGTTTGTAATGAAACAGTCTTTTGAATTTTATGGATTAAACCGTTTATATGGCACACATTTAGTTGAACATAAAACATCTTCATTAAGTATTGGCTTGTTTTATTGGACATTAGAAGGGAAGGAAAGGGAATCAATTTACAAGAATAATATATATTATGATTTGAATAGTGTGTCTATATTACGAGATGAGTATTTTTTTCATAAAGAAAAAGGAGATTACAATTTGTTAAATATTATTAAACGATTTAGAATTTTATTGAAGACACAATAAATGAAAGCATTTATATTTCCCGGTCAAAGTAGCCAAAAACTTGGTATGGGCAAGGACTTGTATGAGAAAAGTCCGAAAGCAAGAGCTATTTTTGAACAAGCCAACGAGATCCTTGGTGAACGTTTCTCTGATTTTTTGTTTAATGCATCAGAAGATGTGTTAATGGATACACGCTATACTCAGCCAGCCATTTTTATTTATCAAATTGCAACAGCTCTTGGGCAAGACATGGTACAACCAGATTGCACGGCTGGTCATTCTCTTGGTGAGTATGCCGCACTAGTAGTGGCTGGAGCATTGAGTTTTGAAGAATGTTTGCTGTTTATTAAGAAACGTGGACAGGTTTTTTATGACGCATTTCAAAAAAATCCTTCTGCGATGGGTGCGATTATTGCTGTTCCAGATGATCAAGTAAGACAGGTATTGGAACAAGTTAGCAAAGAGGATAACACTGGTTTATATGTTGCTAACTATAATGGTCCTGGCCAATTAGTAATTACCGGAGCACGAGAGTCTGTTAAAAAGGCTTGTAAAATTCTAAAAGATATGGGAGCCAAGCGTGCGTTAGTATTACCTCAAAAGGGTGTTGGACATTCTCCAAACTCAGCGGAAGAAGGTGCTATATTAGGGGTGGCATTAAAAAAGATGCACTGGATGACTCCTCGTATTCCAGTCTATCAAGATGCTGATGGAAAACCTCATATGGATGTTGCCGAATTGCTTGACAATGAGGTAAAACTGATGACTTATCCAGTGCAATGGACTGACATCACTATGAATATGAAAGCTAATGGCGTAACAGAATGGTATGAGGTAGGATGTGATGATACTTTGCAAAAAATAGTAACCCGTATGGTGCCAGAACTTACTGTACGTTCAATCTGGGATACGTCTGATTATAAAGGCATAAAACCATATGATAATCCAGATTTTGACAATTAATTGATTGATAGTATATTTAATTAATAAAACACTTTATTTTTGTAGTTATGACATTAGAAGAATTTGTAAATCGATTTGCTGAAGAATTTAATGAGACAGAAGAGTCTTTGTTTGCAACAGATGCTCATTTTCGTGAGTTTGAAGAGTGGGGCTCATTGACAGCTCTCTCAATCATTGCTATGGTTGATGAAGAATTTGATAAAAGTATTACAGGTGCAGATATCCGTTCTTGCACAACAATTGAGGATCTCTACAATTTAATTCAAGCTAAGTAATGGTATATAATCCTTTTTCTCTAGAAGGAAAAACTATTCTAGTTACAGGTGCCTCGTCTGGTATTGGACGAGGTATAGCAGTGGAATGCTCTAAAATGGGAGCTCGAATGGTTATTACTGGCCGAAATCTTGAGCGTTTGAATGAAACATTAAGATTACTTGAAGGTACTAATCATGTGACTATTCAAGCAGATTTATCAAAACAAGAGGGTATAGAAATGGTTGTTGATGAGTGCCTTGAAATCAATGGAGTTGTTCATAGTGCTGGTATTCCTAAAATCTGCCCTGTTAAGAATATTAAGCGTGATTTATTGGAAGATATTGTCAGAGTAAATGAATTAGCCCCGATTATGCTTACTTCAGGATTATTAAAGAAGAAAAAACTTATGAAGCAATCTTCAATTGTTTTTATTGCTTCAATGTCGGGTGTCTTTATTGCTAATACTGGTGAAGCACCATACGATGCAACAAAAGGGGCATTAGCAGGATTTACTAAGAGTGCTGCATACGAACTGGCCGCACAGGGTACTAGAGTGAATACTATTTGTCCTGGTCTAGTTCCTACAAACATATTAAATCTTTCAAATGAAATGTTCTCTGAAGAACAATTAAGAGAAACAATGTATGGCCGCTATCCGCTGAGACGTGTTGGGAAACCAGAAGATATAGCTAATGGAGCAATTTATTTACTTTCTGATGCATCAACATGGGTGACAGGTATTAATTTGTTAATTGATGGTGGTTACTGTCTAGCATAATAGATATGACATTATTAAGGTTTAAAAATATAGGAATTAAAGTTATTTCAGCTTCTGTCCCACATAAGGTTGTGAAAACATGTTCTTTAACAGAATATTATTCAGAAGAGGATTTGCAAAAGTTTATTGTTGCTACTGGAGTGGAAGAACGTAGATTTGCAGACAATGATATTTGTGCTTCAGATCTTTGTTATAAGGCTGCGTGTCAGATTTTTGATGAAACTGAAATAAAAAGAGAAGACATTGATGCTCTATTTTTTATTAGTCAAACGCCTGACTATAAAATTCCTGGAACATCGGGAATCCTTCAAAATAGATTAGGATTGAGTAAGGAAACCATAGTATATGATGTAAATATGTCATGTTCTGGTTTTATACATGGTCTTTTAATGGGTTATAATTTCTTACAACAGCCAGACATCAATAATGTAATGATAATGGTTGGAGAGACATTATCCAAGTTTATATCTATGAGAGACAAAGGAACTGGCAAGCTTTTAGGAGATGCTGGAACAGTCGCTGTCTTAAGTAAAGGAGAACAATATGGAGAAAGTTTCTTCTCAATGAATACAGAAGGGGAACACCTACACTCTGTTATACTTCCTGCGGGGGGGGCAAGAATACCTAGTTCATTAAATACAATGAAGATAATAAAGCAGGAAGATGGAAGCATGAGAAGCATGGAACAAATAAATATGGTTGGTGATGATGTGTTCAGTTTCGCTATATCAAGATTGCCGAAGGATATAAAGAAACTACTTGTATATGCAGGGAAAGAAATAGATGAGATTGATGTTTATGCATTTCATCAAGCGAATAATTTTATGTCTGATTATATAGCAAAAAAAGTTAAAGCTAATCCTGATAAGATTTTACATTCTATTCAGAAATATGGTAATACCGCAGGTACTTCTATACCGTTGTGTATGGTTGAAAATAGGGCAAGGATTAAACCATATAATTCTGTATTGATGAATGCCATAGGAGCAGGCTTTGCTTATGGAACAGTATTGCTTAATATTGCTGACTGCAAGATACTTGAAAAGACCGAATTATAATGATTGATGCGTTTATAAAAGCAATTTCTTACTATCTACCAGAGAAGGTTTTGACCAATGCAGATATTGCACGAGAATTTCCAGAGTGGACGGAAGAAAAGATTGCGTCAAAAATAGGTATTTTAGAACGTCACATCACTAGTGATGGTGAAACTGCAAGTGATATGGCTTGTTGTGCCGCTAAAAAATTGTTTGATGCAATTAAAATTGACATTAAGTCTATTGATTACCTCATATTTGTAACACAGAGCCCAGATTATCACTTGCCTACAACTGCATGTACGATTCAAGCTCGTTTAGGATTGTCCAATAAAATAACTGCGATAGACGTTAATCTTGGATGTTCTGGATTTGTTACTGGATTATCATTGGCAAAAGCTCTGATTATTAGTGAGCAAGCTAAAAACATTCTTCTTTTAACGGCTGAGACATATTCTAAATATATGCATGAACGAGACAAAAGTAATCGTACTATTTTTGGAGATGGTGCTGCTGCCACTCTTGTTAGTACTGGTGGTATTGCTAGAATCGGAAACTTTGTTATTGGAACTGATGGCAATGGAGCTGAAAACCTTATTGTAAAATCCGGATGTGCCCGGAATCCAAAACCATTGAATGATTTGAAATTTGATGATTTTGGAAACCCTCATTCATCGGATAATCTATATATGGATGGACCTTCTATTCTTAACTACACACTTGATAGTGTTCCACAACTATTTGCTGACGTGTTAGAAAAGAATGGATTAGGGAAAGAAGATATCGACTTACATGTTTATCATCAAGCAAATACATTTCTTGCCAATTTAGAAAGACGTAAATTAAAAATTGCTCCAGAGAAATATTATTGCAACATTGCTTACGTTGGTAATACTGTGTCATCTACAATTCCCATTGCATTGTGTATGGCATTAAAAGATGGTATGCTAAAAAAGGGGATGAAAGTCATGTCATTAGCTCAGGGACTTGGTTATACCTGGGGTGGAATTGTTCTATATTTTTAATTTATGCTGCATATAGAGAAATTCATAAATGAGTTAATGTCATCCAATTGTTATATTGTTTGGGATGATGAATTAAAGGGTGCCATATGTATTGATCCTGCAAGTGAATATTCTCTACAAGAAATAAACTTTCTAAATGCACATACTTTGTATTTGGATTATATTATACTTACTCATGAACATACGGATCATACTTGGGGGGTTAATGCATTATTAGAAAAGTATAGCAACACAAAAGTTATATGCTCTGAAAAATGTAAAGAAAATTTACAAACTGCTGGTAATGCCTATTTCCGTTTATATTATGAACGTAAAAATTATATTTACACTGTCAGCCGAATTGATTTAACCACAGAATCCATTAATAATCAATTAAAATGGAGATGTTACACTATAAAGTATATTCCATCACCAGGACATAGTATGGGCTCTATTTGTATTGATATTAATGGAAACTTGTTTACTGGAGATACCATAATGCAGTACAAAAATTATATAAACAAAAGAAACGGGGATAGGGAAATTTATAACCAAAGTGTTCAAAAAATCGTTGCTGCTTATTCGGACACAACTCAGGTGTATCCTGGACACGGTGAAATTTTTTTTCTAAAGGACAAAGATATAATTATTGGGAAGTAAAATCATTTGTATTCTTCCCTATAAACGAGTTATAATACTGCTTTTTTATACAGGTGCCTAAGACAAAAAAATAATTATTTACTTTGGCACTATGAAACAGAAAAGACAAAAGTATGAATCGGCGTTCAAGGTAAAAATAACCATTGACGCTATTAAGGGAAATGAGACGCTCAGTGAGTTGTCAGCGAAGTATGGGGTATCCCAATTTTTGATATGCAGGTGGAGAAAAGGGTTTCTTGAGAATGCGTCTGCCGCATTTTCTTCCAAAAATCAGACGAAGAGGCGGCACATAAAGAGATAAACAGGTATTTATGTAAGATATGCGACTTGGAAGTTCGGTTGGATTCGTCAGTCAGCCAAGATTGTCTGCATTTGGTATAATCCAAATAAGTTTGGTTCTGCTCTCACTGGTACAATCTTTTGCAAAGAGGGGAAGTTTACACTACTTTTTGTGTGTTAGGGTGTTTTTGGATGAAAACCATCCTACTTTTTGCATATTAGACCAGAATTCATTATATTTGCAAAGTTGTTATGTGTAAATTAACTAACGCTAATAAAGACAGATACCAATAAAATAATATAATATGGTTATAGAAAGAAATTATGATGATGGAACACTAATGTTTGCATCAGACTTGATGAAAATAGTGTCATTTATTGACCAAGCAAAAGAAGGCTGGGCTCATTATAAAATAGGCAAATCTGGTAACTCTGCACAAGAACGATATGCGGAGTCTGATTATTATTGCACATATGATGGGATTAAAGTTGTATATTCTAGTACATCCAAGCAACTTGTCAGTCAAATGGAGGCTTCTCTTATTAACTATTTTATCAATGATCCCAAATGCGATAATAGCAAGGATGGTGATAATAGCATTAATGACACTATGGCAGATTCAAAGAAGTATATAGTTTATGTGGTTTACAAAAAACGATTGGAAGTATGAAAGTTATAGTAACAACACTTAGTGTATTTGATGCTGCAAGATTAAAAGAGAAAATAATTTCAGCGATAAAAGAGAAACTCACTTCAGTTAATATAGAAACATGGAGCTACACTACGTCTTCTGAAAAGCATGATATAGTTTATCATGACTGTCCACAATATATAGATGATCCATCGAAGAATGTTCTTTTTAAAATCGAGTTAGATGGAAACAACGTTGTGTTCTCAACATGCTGGTGGTCCAAGAACCCAGAACCTAGTCATGAAATGTTAAGCTTGCATACGGGAAGGTTAATAGAGATGCTTTTGGCTCATTTTTCTCAATTATTTACAAAGGTGAATATTGTAGGATTTTAAAGACGACCACATGAATACACTAGAAACTTATAGTACTGATACAAAAAATCCACTATTGCAACAAGTTGAAGATAATTTGCAGAATTTTATTGAAAATATTCGATGTGTTTATGAAACCTTCTCATATAGCGAAGCGACTTTGCGACAGCAACATGATGATGCCAATAAGAAATATAATAATTTTATTAAATCATTTACTTCAATTAGAGAAGATAGTCGGAAAATCATAACAATTCAATTTAAAGATTTAAGAGAATACAAAAAGCTAACGCGTCGATTGGAACGTGCAGATAAGGCGTTTAGCCTGATTCCACCTAGTTATTTAGTTTCTCTTGTTTCTGCTTACGATTCGTTTGTCGCTGGACTAATCAGGTGCGTATATAATGTAAGTCCTGAAAAATTCAAGGAAAGCGAAAAGACTTTTTTATATAGAGATTTAATGAATCTACAGACAATCGGTGAAATAAAAAATATCATTATTGATAAGTGTATTGACACTCAATTGAGAGAGTCCCATATAAAACAAATAGAATGGTTTGCCAAGGCTTTTGGTTTGAAGACTTTAAAAAAATTTAATGATTGGGGTACATTTGTAGAACTCACGGAAAGAAGGAATCTTTTTGTTCATTCTAATGGTATCATTTCTGCTCAATACATCAGCGAATGTAACATCAATAATGCTCTAGAAAAAGGACTCGTTGAAGGTGCTCAATTATTAGTTGATGAAAAATACTTCAAAACTGCATACAAAACAGTTTATGAGGTTGGGGTAATGCTTTCGCAAATGATGATGCGGACCTTATGTGTCCCTAAAGATGAGTCTCTGTCTGAAGATATTGATAAACTGCTTATTTCTAATGTCTTTGAATTGATTGTCCAAGAAAATTACGATGTAGCCATAAAAATATCTGAATTTTCTCTTGATTCTCATTTTAAACATTCTGCAAGAGATAAAAAATTTATTCTATTAAATCTTGCTCAATCGTACAAGTGGAATGGTGAGAATGATAAATGTCTTGACATACTGCATAAAGAAGATTGGTCGGCAGATAGTTATGATTTGAAAATTCCGATGTATGTGTTACAAGAAAACTATGATGAAGCATTTAAATTGATGAGAGCTCTTGGTAATTCGAACGATACATTAACTTGTGAGAATTATAATGACTGGCCAATTTTCAAAGAACTTAGGAAACTGCCTGAATATAAAAAAATAATGGATGAACTATTTGGTGTAGGCTTTGAGGAAAACAAGCCTGTGATATTTGAAGATTTCAAAGCCAAAACAGTAGTGGATTCTACAACAAGTAAGGAAAATATGTTGTCTTCTTCAAAAGATGTATAAATGACTTCAGTTTTTGAAGGCCATAGTCAAATTTAAATGATAGTGAATTTTGACAAAGTGTATTTTGACGCAGTAAAACATTATGGGATAGATATTGAATAAGGGTAATGATGGGTTCGCATCCATTCTAAGAAGTTGGCATGCGGTCTGAAGTGGCAGAGCATCTGCAAGGTGTTAATAAAGACGAGTTGCAGAAAATGATTCGTCAGATGGTCATCGAAAGAGAAATTAATTTTGACGAAAGACGCAAATATAGATGCTATTGGTAAAGTTTTTCTTTTTTATTGCGAGAAAATAAAGAAAAAGGAAAAATAATTATGCAAAACGCAGAAAAATCAATATTTCCCTTTTTTGCTTATTCTTGATTATGTAGATTTATACTGATTTTAAACCTCAATTTTAAATATGAGTCCGTGGCTGTTATTTGTTGAGTGATGACGTTGGGCGTGAGGTGGTGAAATTAGGAATTTAAAGACTAACTGAATGAAGACATCTAGAAACATTATGGATACAAATAAATTTATAGTTTGTGTACATTCTTGTGTTTACAATCATTCAAAGTATATCAATGATTGCTTGCGTGGCTTTATGATGCAGGAAGTTGATTTTCCTGTGGTGTTTATGTTGGAAGATGATGCCTCAACTGATGGTACGCAAGAAATTTTACGTAAATTTGTAACGGAAAATTTCAATATTGATGATAAGTCTGTTGCAAAAGTTGTTGATTTTGAAGGAGCGACAACAATGTTTGCACAACATAAGACTAATAAAAACTTTTATGTTGCGTACATTCAAATGAAGTATAACCACTATAGCATGGGGCTTCATAGAGATGAATACGAGAATGAATGGTTAGGTAATGCTCATTACGTTGCTATGTGTGAAGGTGATGATTATTGGATAGACCCACATAAACTGCAGAAACAAGTTGACTTTCTTGAAAAGAATCCAGATGTTGGTTTGTGCTACACTGACTTTAATCATTATACTGAAGATGGTGACAAAACGGTGATATCTTGCTTTGAAAATGACATTGTGCATCGTCCGCTATCTTTTGAAGAGCATTTGTTGAATGCAGGCTATATTGCTCCTATGACATGGGTATGGAGAAGTTCGTTTAATCAAATGTTGAAGCAATGTTTTATTAAAACTGATGGGACATTTGCTTACGCACTGGAATTTTATAAGAATTCAAAAGTGGGGTATTTGCCAGAAACTACAGCCACATATAGGTTTCATACAGGTAGTGCTTCCAATCCAGGCTCTTCATCTGGTCATTTTAGACAATATAAGGGTGTGTTTGATACTCAGTTGTATTATGCTGATAAATATAATGTCTCGCAAACCTTGCTTGATAATATAAAGTCAAAAGCATATTTTGATTTGTTACCGTATTCCTTATGTGTTGACGATAAAGAATTTGTTGTTGATGCCGATAATTTTTTCTCATCTAAGGGCATTCATTTCCCAACATTGATAAAACAAATCAAACGAATTAACGCTCAACAGTCAGAGATAGAACACATAACAAGAGATTATAATGTTGTTGTAAACTCTAAGGCTTATAAAATAGGACGTCAATTACTAAAACCTTTGAAATTTAACAGAAAATAGTTATCTTTGCAAAATCTGAAAAATAGATGTAAAATCCGTTAATGTCTAGTAAGGTTTTTGCAATAATAGTAACATATAACGGTCTTAAATGGTATGACCGTTGCCTTGGCAGTTTGCGGAAGCAGACAGTTAAGGTTATGCCTATTATTGTTGATAATGGTTCAACGGACGGAACTATAGATTATATTAAGGAACACTTTCCAGAGGCACATATTATTGAAGCAAAAGAGAATCTTGGTTTTGCAAAAGCCAATAATGTGGGACTGAAATATGCATTAGAACAAAAAGCTGATTATGTACTGCTGCTTAATCATGATGCGTGGTTTACATCTGAGGATGGTCTTGAATGTATGATACGCCAAGCAGAGAAACATTCTGAATATTGGATTGTTGCACCATTACAGGTATATGCTACATCGGGGAGGATAGAAAGAGAGACAGAACGTCATTTGCAATGTAGTTGCACACCTGAATTTGATTTTATGTCAGACGCACTACACGGAACCCTACAAGATATATATCCAAGTGAGTATAGCTGTGCATATTGCTGGTTGATGCCTCGTAAGACTATTGAGACAATAGGCGGTTTTGACCCTTTGTTTTATCACTATGGCGAGGATGATAATTATCAGCAACGTGTTCGATACCACGGAGGCAAAGTGGGAGTTTGTCCTAAGGTTGAGGTGGCTCATGATATAGAAAATCGCAATGCAGATTATAGAGATAAGAACCTTGATTGGCGAAAATATTTGCTGATAAAGTGGTGCGATATAAACTTAAATTGGCCTATTGATGATTTGTTGAAGCATTGGAAACATAATTTGTTTATGTATGCGTTACGTCTTCAAATTAAGCATATTAAGGAATACTATCCAGAGTACTCTTATTTAAAATTGTTGAAGAAAGAAATCAGAAACAGTCAGAATATTTCTAAAACGATAGGCACTCATTGGTTATAAAGTATTATGAAGATTTTATTTGTGGCAGCTCAATATAATCCGTTTGACAAACAAAAGGGTGGTTCTAATCAACGCTCGCATTTGTTGGTTGAGGCGTTGTCTAAATTAGCAACTGTAGATGTTGTGGTTTTTCATAATGACAGTGTGTCCGATATTCCCAATGCAAAAGTGATTTTTTCTCAGGAATTGGCACCTGAAAGTCATGGACTTGCCAATACAAAGGACAGATTGATGCGTGCTCTTCATCCGATGAATCCAACATCATTTTTTCCGGTTTTCAAAAAAAGAGAAGAAATATTAGATGGCATTATTGCACAAGGTGATTATGACTATATAGTTATTCGTTATATAGAATCGGCTATACAAATAGGTTTATTGAAGTATTTTAATAGGTTGATTGTTGATGTAGATGATTACCCTGTGGATAATTTAATAAAAAAGGCAAAAGTTGCATCTGGGCTACGAAATCGTTTGCATTTTTACCTGATGAGTGCTTTAATGAGTGTGTGTACGAGAAAAGTGTTAAAGAGTATATGTCATTCTTTTTACCCCAACAAGCAACAACCTCATCCGGTTAACTCTACATATTTACCAAATATTCCTTTTTATCAGTTGGATAGAATATTACCGGATGCAGAAGATAATCATAGAATCTTGTTCGTCGGTCCAATGGAATATGAACCAAATAGTCAAGGTGTGTTGCATTTTATTCAACGTGTAATGCCCATTATCCGGGAAGCTGTTCCAGATGTAACTTTCCGTGTGGTTGGAGCTAAAGGAGAGGCTGATGTTGAGCGTGCATTAAATAACACGCCTAATGTCTCACGAGCTGGTTATGTGGATGATTTGGTGTCTGAATATGAAAAGTGTCAGATATGTGTTGCTCCTATATATGCTGGAGCTGGCACTAATATCAAAGTAATAGAAGCTATGCAGATGAGGCGTCCGTGCGTAGTGACACGTACAGCTTCACGTGGCTTTGAAGATATATTAGATAACAATGACGATTATCTTATTGCAAAAGATGATAATGATTTTGCAGTGAAAGTAGTTCAGTTGCTAAATAATAAAATGTTGTGTGAAAAGTTGGCTGAAAATGGGAACCACAAATATAAGTTGCATTTTTCTAAGAATACTTTTATTTCAGTTGTAGTTGCATCTTTAAAGAAATATTGTTGAAGTAAAATGATTGCACCAGTACTATATATTATCTTTAACAGGCTTGATACTGTAAAACAGTCTTTTGCTCAAATTAAAAAGGCTCAACCAGTGAAACTTTATATTGCGGCGGATGGCCCGCGTAAAGAAAAGGAAGGAGAAATAGAAAAATGTCAGCAAGTTAGAGAATGGGTGTTGTCACAGATTGATTGGGAATGTGATGTTAAAACACTTTTCCGTGAAAAGAATCTTGGTTGTGGGCAGGGACCTAAACAGGCTATAGATTGGCTGTTTGAGAATGAAGATATGGGTATCATACTTGAGGATGATTGTGTGGCTAGTGTTTCTTTTTTTACATTTGCTACGGAAATGCTTAATAGATATAAGGATAATAAGCAGATTTCAATAGTATGTGGTTCAAACTTTGACAAAGAACATTGTTTCATTAATCCAAATGCAGATTATTTCTTCTCAAAAATACCATATACTTGGGGTTGGGCAACTTGGAAACGAAGTTGGGAAGGATATGATTATTCTATGGATAAGTGGAATCATATATGGAAAAGAAAAATGCTTAATTGGATGTTTAAGGAGGCAGAATATCGTGAATATTGGCGTTATATTTTTGATGAAACTACTAATAGTAATCCAACAGATATTTGGGATTATCAATTTTTCTTTTTGTGTTATAGTCGTCGGCAGTATTCAATAGTGCCAAACTATAATTTGATTTCAAACATAGGAGATGGAACTGATTCCACTCATAATTTCAGTAATGCAGATACTATATTGAATACACAGAGATATGAAATAAATACTCCACTGAGAGTTCCTGACATATGCATGGGGGGGGGTAACTATCAGTATGACAGGCTGTTACAATCTGTTTGTTACGGCAGTGTAGCAGTCGTCCCATTGTGGCGTAAAATTTATAGAATATTTAAACAGTTAGTGCTTTGAATGCTATGAATTATCTATTATAGCATATAAAGAACTATAATAGATAATCAAATGAAAGTACCAGTATTATTAATAGCATTTAACCGGCTTGATGTAGTTAAACGGGTTTTTGGAGCAATTAAACAATATGAACCAGATTCTTTGTTTTTGTTTGCTGATGGTAGTAGACCAAATAAAAATGGAGAGGCGTCTAAATGTAAGAGAGTTAGGGAGTGGCTGTTAAATAATGTGGATTGGCAATGTGATGTTAAAACATTTTTTCCAGAAGAAAACTTTGGTTGTGGCAAGGGTCCGTCATCGGCTATTAGTTGGTTCTTTGAAAATGTTTCTGAAGGTATTATTTTAGAGGATGATACCATTCCCAATCAACAATTCTTTCAGTTCGCTACAGAAATGTTGGAGCGATATCGTTTTAACGAACAGATTATGGTAATTGATAGTATCAACTTACATAAGCATGCTTGGGGTGATGGCTCATACTATTTTTCAAAGCAGACTCAGTCAATGTGTGCATGGGCTACCTGGCGTAGAGCTTGGCAATATTTTGAATTTACATTAAAGGATTATACGGAGAGAAGTGTTAAAAATAGTATAAAAGCATATGGAGCTGATAAATTGGAGACTCTCTGGTGGACTGATGTATTTAAACGATTCAAGAAAGGAGAGTATGGTACCAGTTCTTGGGATTATCAATTTATATTTGCCATTTGGCGTCAACATGGTTTGGCAATAATTCCTAATGTAAATATGTCTAGTAATATTGGGTTTGGTGAAGATGCCACACATACTACATCGGAAGATTCAGTTTTGGCTAATCGTACGACATACAACATATATCCACTTGTGCATCCTAGCAAAGTAAAAATATGCCAGGAAGCCGATACGATTTACCATCAAATCTATTATTCTCGTTGGCAAGAAATAGTTCCTTGGCATAAGAAATTTAAGCGTTGGATAAAGAAACATATAAGAAAATGAAACAACTGTTGCGTAAAATATTTCGTTGGGTTTATCCTGAATTAGGATGGTTATCTAGTGAGGAGTATGACTTTACTAAATTGCGTACATGGTTGCACAATGTTAAGCAGGGCAAAAATGTACGTATTAGCCCTGTGGCTGTCATTTCTAATTTAGAAATAGGTGATTACTCTTATATAAGTCAGAATTCAATTGTAACAAACACTAAGATAGGTAAATTCTGTTCAATTGGTCCAAACTTTATGTGTGGGTGGGGAGTGCATCCTACTAATGGTATAAGCACCTCTCCCGTATTTTACTCTGCAGACGCACAATTTTCATTGTGTAAAGATAATAAGATAGAAGAGCATCCTATTATAACCATAGGCAATGATGTGTTTATTGGAGCAAATGTAACAGTGCTTGAAGGGGTTACAATAGGTGATGGTGCAATAATTGGAGCCGGTGCAGTTGTTTCAAAAGATATTCCGCCGTATGCTATTGCCGTAGGGTGTCCTATACAAATAAAAAAATATAGGCTTACTGACGAACAGATTGTAAAACTGAGAAAGATAGAGTGGTGGAATTTTAATGACAAACAATTGCAAGATATAGAAAAGTTGTTTTTTGATGTTGATTCATTTTTAAAGAATTATTCAGAACAATGAAGTTGTCAATTATTACAATAAATTACAACAATAAGTCAGGTCTGGAACAAACAATGAAATCTGTTCTCCAACAGACCTGCAAGGAGTTTGAGTATATTGTGGTTGACGGAGCCAGCACTGATGGCAGTGTGGAGGTGATGAATGATTATGCACAAGAGATTGCTGTCTCAGGGGTTAAGGTTGATGCTAAATCAGAGAAGGATAGCGGTATCTATAATGCTATGAATAAAGGCATTATGAAGGCTTCTGGAGAGTATCTTCTAATGCTTAATAGTGGGGATTATCTTGTGGATGAAGGAGTGGTTGAACATATAATGTCGGAATTAGATGGAACGGATATAATACAAGGGAATGTTATAACAGAAAATTCAAATGGAGAAGTTTATAGACTTAAAGGTTATGGACGTTCTGATGTCTCTTTTTTTGATGCTATGAATGGTCATTTCCTTCATCAAGCTACGTTTATTAAGAGGTCGCTTCATTTTGAATATGGTTTGTATGAGGATGATTACAAGAAAGGAGCAGATACTTATTTTTTTATTCATACTTTAGCATTTGGTAATGCGTCTTTTAAATATGTGAATATTGATGTATCAAATTTTGATTTGAATGGAATCTCGTCTTTAAATAATCCAGATTGGGTGAAGATAGATAAAGAAGAGGATGAACGTTGGTTTAACAAGAATGTACCTATGAGGATATTAAATGTATATAAAAGAACTCAATATAAAGTTAAAATATTTGATAAATTACACAGACATAGATTTATATGGATTTGTACTTTATTGTTAGTTGGTTTATCTGATATATTATCTCCAAAAATGCCGTATACTATTAAAGAAAAAATAAGATGAATTTTAAACAAGAAATATTGTTTGCTGTCTACAACGCAATATATAAATATCCTGACAACCAGGCTTTTTATATCCAAGATGAAGTGTTTACCTATCGTCAATTTGCTGAACGCATATCATCTATTCGTAATGTTATTCGTGCTTCGATTGCCAATGAACAAATATGGGGATTAGCCATCCATGATAATTTGAACACATATGCTTCAATCTTTGCATTATGGATGGAAGGGAAATGTTATGTTCCGTTACATCCGTCTTGGCCAGGCGATCGTATAGAAGAAATCAAAAAACAAGTTGGATTTACAAATGTTTTAGATAATTGCGAGGCACAATATAAGGAGGATTTCCTGGATGATTGGAAAAATGCAAGTGATGATGACTTGGCATATATATTGTTTACTTCTGGTTCTACAGGAGTTCCTAAAGGCGTTCAGATAACAAGAAAAAATGTTGCAGCCTTTATGGACTCCTTTTGGAAGACAGGTATTAGCATCGATGAATCTGACCACTGTATGCAAGTATTTGATTTGACGTTTGATGTCAGTGTTCAAAGTTATTTAGTTGCTCTTACAAGGGGTGCTTGCGTATATACTGTTCCTTACGGACAAGTAAAATACATATATGCCGCATCACTTATTCAAGAACAAGGCATAACCTTTGGAGCGATGGCACCAAGTATGCTTATATATCTTAGACCATATTTCTCTGAGTTTGATGCAAGTAGTATGAAGACTTGTATTTTAACAGCGGAAGCCTGTCCTGTTGATTTAATGGAAGATTGGTATAAATGTGCCAAGAATACTGAGATATATGACTTTTATGGTCCTACTGAGGCGACGATATATTGCACTTATTACAAATTGACCAGAGGTGGCAAAAACTTGTCATTAAATGGAATCATTTCAATTGGCAAACCTCTTGCCAATGTAACCGCAATAATAATTGATGAGCAGGGTAATGTCATTAAAGACCAGACCAAAGGTGAACTTTGTGTTGCTGGCGACCAGGTAACTCAAGGATATTGGCGTAATCCAGAGAAAAATGAATCATCGTTCTTCTATAAAGAAGTTGATGGTCAAAATATGAGATTCTATCATACAGGTGATTTGTGTTATTGGGAGAAAGATGGAAACATTATGTATAGTGGCAGAATTGACCAACAAGCCAAGATTCAAGGATTCAGAGTTGAGTTAGGTGAAATAGAGTATCACGCCAGGGAATTTTTCAATAAAGAGAAACGTGTTATGGCAATCGCCTTCCAAAATGATAAAAATCTTACGGAGATAGCTCTGTTTATTGAATCAGAACAAATAGATACAAAGAATTTGATTGAGTATATGCGTGGCAAGATGCCTAATTATATGATACCTACAAGGATACTATTTGAGTCTGAATTTCCTTTGAATAAATCAGAGAAAGTAGATAGGAATGCGTTAAAACAAAAATTATAATAATATGACAAGAGAAGAACTTACATCACAAATTGAAATTATTGCTAAAGATATATTTGATAATGCAGAGTTAAAAATATATGATAGTATGAGTGCAAAAGATGTTGAAACGTGGACATCTCTATCCTTTATGCAGTTTTTAACAGCAATTGAGGAAAAATATAGTTTTAGATTTAAGATGATGGAACTTCTTAAATTAAAAAACATGGGATCTATAATTGATTCAATACTTAATCATATTCAATAAATTGGAGCCTGAACTGAAATACTATACTGTTTCTGATTTGAAACAATGGTTGTTGTTTAATAATCCAGTAAATGGATTATCAGAAATGCTTATTGCTTCACAGAGAGCTTTTTCTATCATTAATAATCCGTATGTTGAAGAAGCAGATGCTATTTTATGTGCTATTTTTGAAACTGGAGAAATAGCCGCGTATACAGCTTCTTTTCCAGATGTTTATAATGGACAGAGAATATGGTGGGCATCCACTTTGTGGTGTAATCCTAAATATCAAGGACAAGGATATGGTATGATTGTTGTTGGAAGTTTGTTGGAGAAGCATTCGCCTGAATTGACATTTGATAGATGGGGTGCACCTGAAACAGTGGAAATTTTTAATTGTCTTGGAATGCGAACTCTATATACCAAGCGTTTTTATTTGGGAGATAAATCAATTATCAGGGGAAATATTAAAGGTGGTGTTGCATATGCGATTCAGCAAATCTCAAAATATGTCAAGCGGAAACATTTGTCAGATAGTGAATATAAAATCAAATGTAGTAATTTCATTGATGGAGAGGCATATTGTTTTATGAAGAATCATCGGAAAAATGATTTTTTCTTGCGTGAACAGAAAATGCTAAATTGGATTCTTCAATATCCTTTTATGCACGGTTGTGCTCTTGAGGACAAATTGAATTTTAATGCTTTTTTTTTATCAAATGTTAAAACCTATGTATATTCGGTTGTTAAAATATATCATGAACAAATTCTTAGTGGTGTTTATATCCTTAGGAATAATTCAGGTTTTCTATCTGTTTTATCCATATACTATCAGCAGGATAAACAAAATGTAGTGTTTTCTTCCATTGCAGATTATATGATGGCTATGAATGCTAAAGGAATTATAACCGAAGATATCAGACTGTTTAGGTATCTTCATAAAAAAATTTTTTTTCCACGTGTAAAGAGCGAATTTATATCTTTCTCTGTACCTGCAAGTGTTAATGTTCCAGATGACTATAGTATGCAATTGATTGATGGAGATAGTTTTGCATGATAAAAGTACTAGATAAAATATGTAGAAACTTAAGAAAGTTGCGTTTACAACCAATTCAGGTTTATGTTTTCCATCAAGTAAGCAATGAATGGGATTCGTTGCGTGCATGGGAGTGTGATTGGACTCAGATAGATGTTTTTAAAGAGAAATTATTATCTTTGAAAACTGATGGTGTTGAGTTTATTTCTATTGAAGAGGCTAAACATAAATTAGAAAGTGATTTTTTTAGATTTAAAAAATATTCTGTCCTTACAAATGATGACGGATATGCAACGCTTAAGAATATTATTCCGTGGCTTGAGGAACAAAAAATCCCATTGACTATTTTTGTAAACGGAAAATATCTTGATGGAAAGAGTTGGAGCCCAATTAATGAAGAGCAGGCTTTGAGAGTTAATCCAAATGTTAGTATGAAGGAAGTGGTTAAAGGGATGTATCTTACAAAAAAGGAATTATTTTCTATCACTTCCCCGTTAGTGTCAGTAGGTTTGCATGGTTATGAACATTTGGATGCTACAACAATGAGTGCAGATTTTTTTGAAAAGAATGTTGATCAATGTGTTAACGAAATTGTAAACCATCCAAGATACATTCCTTATTACGCATATACTTGGGGGCATCATAATAATGATACAGATATGATACTCCAAAGTAAACACATTATTCCAGTATTGGTAAATGGAGAGAACAATTATAAGTATTCAGGACATATTGATAGGAAATGGATTGATGGAATTTCAAATTAAATAATTATGATACAGGCTTATTTTGATTTTGTCACAGAGAATTGTAAATTAACTGGAGCTATTGTTTATAGTAAAGACCGCACAGTTTCTGTAGTTGCCGACTGTGGAACATGTCCTGTAAATGAAATTATTCCTGCATACGAAAAATATGATATTGACTGCGTTACTCATTTAAATGGAGTCTTCAGTTTTTGTTTGTACGATTCAACAAAAAAGCAATTGCTTGTTGCAAGAGATAGAGTGGGTGAAAAATTAATGTATTACAGTCAGTTGCCAACTGGTGTTATGTTTTCTTCTGAACTTAGATATATATTGCCAGAAATATCTTATCCAGCCATCAACGCAAAACAGTTAGCAGAAGGAATTAGATATAATTATCCGATGGGACTTCAGCAATCATGGATTGAGCAGATTAAGCGTGTTAGAGCAGGTGAACTAATAATTGTAGATAAGAATGGTATTCGTTCAAAAATTTATTGGAAGAGAGACCACACTCCATCTTTCACAGGAACAAAACAAGAGGCTATAGCGGAATCTTTAAGATTAATGAGACAATCAATGAAAAGATGTTTTGAATCTGCGGATGCACCTGTGGCTGTTTTGCTTAGTGGCGGTATTGATTCCAGTTCTTTGGCAGCATTTGCAAAAGAGATACAACAAGAAGTTCATGTCATTTCTGCTGGATATAAGGGTAATAATTATACAGCTTGTGATGAGAGAGATGTTGCAAGGAGATTTGCATCAGAACAAGGTTTTGTCTACCATGAAGTAGAACTGGATGTAAATGATTTCAAACAAATGCTTGATGAAATAGTGCCTTGGCTCGATGAACCTTGTTTTGATGTCAGTTGTATGGCACAGATGGCTCTATATAAGAAGGCCACCGAAATGGGATTCAAATATATTGTTAGTGGTTTAGGTGGCGATGAACAATTCTATAGTTACAAGGATGATAATAAGTTTGTAGAGGCTATCTGGCTTCGCAAACAGTTCTTACAATTATATCCTGTTAAAAAACACAAAAAGGAATACTTGAAGTTCATAATAAATAATTATAAACATATATTATTGCCAAATCATCCTGCATTGATAAGTGAGGCTACTCCTGTGCCGTGGACATATAATGATTATAATAAGTTTGCCAATGATGCTGTATTATCATATAAAGGTAATGAATTGAGATTTGCTGATATTGATGTTTCATTCCATTATCCAGAAAACACTGATATTATTAGTATGTATGATCATGTTTTTTCAACTTTCGCCAGTACGTTATGTATATATCTAGGTAATAGACTGACTAATGCTTGTGGAGCAAAAATTTTGTTGCCATTGCTTGATGTTGATTTGATTGCTTTTCTTGATTCTTTACCTCTTGAAATGAAGTATATGCCAGGAAAGCCCAAACAGTTCCAAAAAGATATTATGGCAGGAATCGTCCCTGATTATATTTTGTATGCTAAGAAACGTGGATTTGCGCCACCTTTTGAGTTTATTAGAGAGATGTGTAAACAATACAAATATCAGAATATTACAGCGAATCATTGTTTCTTTAATAGTATGGTTGCTGATATGATGATATCAAATCTTTTGAAATAATGGAATTAGCACCGATTTGTGTATTTAGTTATAATAGACCAGAACATTTGAAACGCACCCTTGAAGCGTTAAGTAAAAATGATTTGGCAGGAGATAGTGTACTCTATATTTTTTGTGATGGAGCCAAGGATTTTTCATTATCTATTGACGTGGGATCACATGCTATTGGATCTACTGCAAATAAATTGTTTTATGGTTCTCAAGAAGAATACAACTCATACATTAAAACTATTAGTGAGAACATTAATGTTGCCAAATCTCAATGTTGGGCTAAAGAGAGTTATGTTATTGTACGGGATATAAATTACGGATTAGCCGCTAACATCGTTGCTGGTGTTACTGAGGTTGTTAATAAGTATGGTAAAATCATAGTTTTAGAGGATGATATGCTTACATCTTATGGATTTTTAAAGTATATGAATGATGCATTGACTATATATAATAACACGAATCAAGTGATGGCAATTTGTAGTTATATGTTCTCTGTGAAACATAAGTGGATGCTGCCTGAAACTTTTTTTTACTCTGTTCCTTATCCTGGTGGTGGTTGGGCGACCTGGAGCAGAGCATGGAAATTTTATAACGATGACATTAAATACCATTATGAACTATGGAACAACAAATGGGAAATATTTAATAAATGGGGTAATGATTTACAGAAACAATTGACAATGAATTATCATGGTGAAATTCACACTTGGTTTATTAAGTGGTATTCATCACTACTACAACAAAAAGGTTTGACTCTTTATCCAAAGCATTCATTAGTAACAAATATAGGGTTTGATGGCACAGGTGCCAATTGTCCTAAATTATCATATAATAAATTTTGGGTTGATAATTTAGTCCGGTATGTAAATGTTCGCAAATGGACAAAAATAAAAGAGAATACAATTGCTTCGTATTTAATATATATTTTTTGGTCTGGTCATTGGTATAGTAAAGGGCATAGAACAGAGTGGAAAAATAAAATATTTAAAAATTTTCATAATGGTCATCTGAAATGATTCATACGATTATCACCATAAACTACAACAACGCTCAAGGTCTGCAAAAGACTTTGGCTTCTGTTGCATCTCAGACTTGTAAAGAGTTTGAACATATTATTGTTGATGGTGGTAGTACTGATGGTAGTAAAGAGATTATAGAGGAATACGCTACTAATGCACAGTGTCCTGTAAAATGGGTGAGTGAAAGGGATAAGGGCATTTATAATGGAATGAATAAAGGCATTAAGATGGCAACAGGGGAGTATGTTGAGATTTTGAATTCAGGTGATTGTCTGGCAAATGATAGAGTTGTGGAGCGGATGCTGAATGCTCTCATAGAACTAAAGTCTGGTGTTGTTGATGTTCCCATCTTTTACGGAAATATGATAAAGGATTTTGGTAATGGGAAACTGGTAAAAGATAAATGTGGTTATGACATTTATACTCCAGAGTCATTCCTTTATTTTTACAATGGCACACTAAATCATGACTGTGCATATATTCGCCGTGATTTGTTTGATAAATATGGATTATATAATGAACAGATGAAGATTTGTTCTGATTGGGAATGGTATGTCAGGGCAATTGTATTAGGTGGAGAAAAGACATATTATACAAATATTGATGTAACTGTTTTTGATATGAGTGGAGTTAGTGAGGATGGTGGCAAAAACAGAGATTTGATACTTAAAGAAAGACGAGAATATTTGGAATCAATTATATTGCCATCGGTGTTGAAAGACTATGATGTCTATTCTGGTCCAATATTTCAATATTTGCGGTTAAAGCGTCATCATTTGTGGTTTTTTGTTAACTTTGCAGAGCGTGTTTTGTTCAAACTTGAGAAATGGGGAATTCTAAAATAAAACTATCTATAATTGTACCAGTTTATAATGTTTCCAAATACTTGGCAAAGTGTTTGGATTCATTGCTTGCTCAGGATTTAAAGCCAGAAGAGTATGAGATAATTGTTGTGAACGATGGCAGTACAGATAATTCTGGTAAGATAGCTAAAGAGTACGCAGATAAACACTCAAACATTATTCTGATTAATCAGGAAAATCAAGGATTAAGTGGTGCAAGAAATACAGGAATTAAAGTTGCACAAGGCAAGTATATACAATTTGTGGATTCTGATGATTTTTTGGAGCCTAATGTACTGAAAACGCTGGTTGATAAGATGGAGAGTGATAAATTAGATGTGTTAAGATTCAATTATCAGAATGTAAATGAGAATTATGAGGTATATGAACCATATAAGGAGCATAAACCATTTGTTGATTATAGAGATGAGATTTGTGATGGCTTAACATTCTTAACAGAGAGATTAGGATATGGGTGTTATGCTTGGCAGTTTATCATTAAAACCGATATTTTTACAAAAGATGGTAACCTATTTAAACCAGGCATATATTTTGAAGATACAGAGTGGACACCACGTATTCTTACACAGGCAGGAAGAGTTACATCCACGGATTTTATGGTGTATAATTATTTACTTAGAAGTGGTTCTATCACTAATAGCGTATCTGTTTCAAAAAAACGCAAGGTATTGGATGATAAAATTGCATTAATCCAGTCGTTAAAAGAGCAAATGCTAGATAAAAATGACAAACGTTGGTATCAGGGGATGATTAGTGCAACTGTAGTGTCAATATTAGGATGCATTGTTGATGATTTTTATAATGAAAAAGATACATATATTGCCACATTAATGCAGATGGGTGTATTCCCATTAAGTAAATATCACTTATCAAAAAGTGGAATTAGAAAAGCCACAATGATTAATATATCTCCAAAATTGTTTTGTTGGCTACTTAATGTAAAGCAAATATTACATAAGTGATTTATGAAGATATTGATTTGTGTTAGTGGAAATGCAGATGATTTTGTTTTTGAACAAAATCAAATCTTTGTATATGAACAGATAGAAGCCATTAAACGTCTTTATCCATCTGTTGATTATAAAGTATTTGCCATTAAGGGTAAAGGGATTAAAGGCTATTTATCTCAACTTAATTCATTTAAATTAATTATACAAGAATACAAACCTGATATTATTCACGCTCATTATGGACTTTGTGGTTTGTTTGCTAATTTACAAAGGTTTGTTCCAGTGATTACAACATATCACGGGAGTGATATTAATAATTCAAAATCAAGAATTATCTCAAAAATATCTGTTTTTCTCTCAAAATATAATATCTTTGTATCATCTAAATTAGCAGGGTACATAAAAATAAAAAAATGCTTTTCTATTATTCCTTGTGGAGTATCTTTTGATGATTATCCGTCCATATCAAAGATTGAAGCAAGAAAATTACTTGGTTACTTAACAAATGAGAAATTAGTGCTGTTCTCAAGTGCTTTTGATAATTCGGTTAAAAATGCAAAGTTGGCAATTGCTGCTGTAGAAAGATTATCGGATGTAAGGCTGATAGAACTAAAGGGCTATTCTCGTTCTCAAGTCAATATGCTTTTGAGAGCATCTGATGTTGCTCTTTTGACATCTTTTACAGAAGGCTCTCCACAATTTATAAAAGAAGCATTAGTAACTGGATGCCCAATTGTTTCTGTGGATGTTGGAGATGTCAAAGAGTTAATGGAAGGTGTCCGAGGGTGCTATATCGCAAAATATGAGGAGGAAGACGTTTCTGCGAAAATCCAGAAAGCTCTTGATTATGGGAAAAGCACTGATGGTTATAACAGAATTGTAGAAAAAGGATATGATAATAAAATTATAGCTGAAAAGATATTTAATATTTATCAAGCATTGAAATCATATAATGATTCAATCTCAACAAAATAACATATTTTTACCAAAATGGATTAGCAATAAAGCTATTTTGTTTTATGTCTTAGCGTTATTGGTAGTTACGATTGTTTATTCCCAATTTTCATTGACTTGGTATTATATGTTATTTGGTGTTTTATCCGTTGTGTTATTCTTTAATTACTCTAATTCACTTTCAAGAAAATGGAGCATTGTAAAATTACCGTCTGATAAACGTTTTGAAAAAAAAATATTTTGGTTTTCTTTTGCTATCAGACTAGTGTATATGGCACTAATCTACTTTATCTTTCAACTGACTTATGGTGATGCGTTTGGATTCGAGGGTGGAGATACAACGTTTTATGATGCTTCTGCAAAAAATGTGGCATCATTGATTGTAAATGGACAATTTGATGAAATAGCATTTGTTTTTAAGGATGTGGATGCTTCTGATATGGGTTATGCAATATACCTTGGAATACTTTACTCTCTGACTGGAAGCAGTATTTTTATTAGCAGAATAATTAAATGCCTATTATCAGCGTGGACAGTTGTTATGATGTTTCGCATAGCAAGGTCAAACTTTGGATGTGATATTGCACGATTAACAGCTGTGTTTTGTATGCTATGGCCAAACTTTTGGTATTACTGCGGAACAAGTTTAAAGGAAATAGAAATGGTGTTTTTATGCGTTTTGTTTATATATTTAGCTGATAATCTGTTAAGAAAAAGAAATTTTTCTATTTGGAATGCCTTTCCACTGCTTTTAATATCTGCTGCATTATTTACATTTAGAACTGTAGTAGCACTTCTTACGGTATTTTGCCTAATGTTCTCTATTGTAATGTCGTCAACTAAGGTGATTGGTTGGGGTAAAAGGATAGTGATTGGAATAATGATATTGCTTTTGATTGGCTTTACAATGGGAAATTCAATTATTGAACAAGCAACAGAATTAATTGAAACTGCTCAATCTGATACTCAAGATAAAGATATGGAATGGCGTTCGAAACGTGGCAATGGCAATGCCTTTGCTGTGTATGCTGGGAAAGCGGTATTTGCGCCATTAATTTTTACAATACCATTTCCTTCAATGACAATACCTTTTAAGGGTCAAGATATTCCTCAACTATTGAATGGAGGTAATTATGTTAAAAATATTTTATCTTTTTTTGTAATTATTTCGATGTTTATGTTGTTGTTCAGTGGAAAATGGCGGGATAATTTATTACCTATAACGTTTCTATTAGGATATATGGTTATATTGGCAATGTCTGTATTCGCTCAATCTGAACGTTTTCATCAACCTGCAATGCCATTTGAGATGATGTTCGCAGCCTTTGGTGTTTCACAAGTGATAAAAGGCATTCCAATATACAAAAACATAGGTAGTAAGATTAAATATAAAAGGTGGTTTATTATGTGGTGTGTGTTGATGTTTATTGCCGCTGTAGGATGGAACTGGTTTAAACTTGCAGGACGTGGATTGATATAGCATATTTATATAATTATAACGATAAATATAAAATAAGATGAAGACATGTAATTTTTGTGTTTTAAATAATTCAACAGATTCTAAAATGTCATTTGATGAAAATGGAGTTTGTAGTTATTGTAAGGATGCATTAAATAGAAAACAATTGGTATATTTCCCTAATGAATTAGGTCAGCAAAAATTGAATTCATTGGTGACGAGGTTAAAAACAGAGGGCAAAGGCAAACAATATGATTGTATGATGGGTATTTCTGGTGGACTGGATTCATCATATTTGGCATATCTTGGTTATAAATTAGGTTTAAGAATATTAGCGGTCCATATTGACGATGGATTTGACGCTCCAATAGCCACTCAAAATATCAAAAATTTATGTGAGGCATGTAATATAAAACTGATAACTATTGTTCCTGATGAAGAACAGTATAATGACTTGACTAAAGCATTTTTTCTTGCAGAGGTTCCAAATGTGGCTATGCCTCAAGATAATATCTTATTTGCAGAATTGTATAAATATGCTAAAAAGAATGGTGTAAAAACATTTTTATCAGGTGGCAACTTTGCTTTGGAGTCAATTCTACAGTCATCAGATTGCAGTGATGATGGAGTAAATGCTTATTGTGTTGGTCAAATAAAAGATATTCATAAAAAGTTTGGGACAAAGCCAATTGACAAGTTGCTTTTTATGTCAAATTCACAAAGAATTTTTGACAGATATTTATGTGGAATCAATAGCGTAAGACCTTTAAATTTCATAGATTACAATAAAGAACGGGCTATTGCAGAATTGAAAGAATTTTGTGATTTTGAATATTATGAAACCAAACATTGCGAGAATCTTTTGACCAAAGTTATTCAATTGTATTGGTTGCCAAAAAAGTTCAATTATGATAAAAGAACATCCCATTTATCTAGTCTTATTGTTTCCGGACAAATGACACGTCAAGAAGCGTTGGAAATCCTTGACAAACCTATTTGTGATGCTAAACAGATGGATAAGGATATTAGTTTTGTTATGCAAAAAATAGGTTTAGATAGAAAACTATTTGATGAAATTGTTTCTAGACCGGGAAAAAAACATTCTGATTATAAAACATCTTTTTCTTACTATTTAGCACACAAATATTTTTATAATTTTTTGATTAAATTCAAAGGTTAATTATGAAGTTTAGAAAGTTTCATATAACGAACATCAGAAGATGTAAATAATGACATATATTAATAGAAATGTTAAACTTTACAGTTGGACCGGTACAATCAAGTGAACAAGTTCGTGCAATAGGGGCGGAACAAGTTCCATATTTCAGGACAGAAGAGTTCTCTGCTTTGATGAAAGAAAACGAACGTTTAATTAAGCGTTTTGCAAAAGCAAATGATACTTCAAAAGTAGTCTTTATTACTGGGTCTGGTACTGCCTCAATGGAGGCATCTGTCATTAATACATTAACACCAAAAGATGAGGTGTTAATAGTTAATGGGGGGAGTTTTGGACAACGCTTTGTTGATATATGTAGTGTACATAATATACCATATACAGAAATCAAACTTGGTGTGGGGTGTGCGTTGAAATATAATCATCTTAAGGAATATGAGAATGCTGGTTATACTGCATTTTTAGTCAATGTTCACGAAACATCTACAGGAGTTCATTATGACATTGAAATGATTAGTGAATTCTGTAAACGTAATGATTTATTTTTGATTGTTGATGCTATTAGTTCTTTTCTTGCTGATGAGTTCAATATGTCTGCACTTGGTGTGGATATTATGATCACAGGTTCTCAAAAAGCCCTTGCGTGTCCTCCTGGAATATCAATAATTGTTATGTCTAAACGTGCATTGTCAAGGATTGAAAAAACAGATTCTAAATGTCTGTATTTGGACTTAAAGTCTGCATTGAAAAATGCTGAGAGAGGACAGACTCCATTTACACCTGCTGTTGGTACATTAAGGCAGATTCATCAACGTTTACTTGAAATTGAAGCAAATGGTGGTGTTGAATCGGAAACTGCTAAGATTGCTGAACATGCAAATTATTTTAGGCAATCAATAAAACAATTGCCTTTAAAGGTAGTATCTGAATCATTGTCAAATGCAGTTACTCCATTAATGCCTTTAAATGTTTCTGCGTACGATATTTTTCTATGTTTGAAAGATGTATACGGAATTTGGGTATGTCCTAATGGTGGAGATTTAAAAGACAAAGTGTTTAGGGTTGGTCATATTGGATGTTTGACTAAAAATGATTACGATGTTTTAATATCTGCACTCAATGATATGTTTAACAAAGGGCTATTATGAAGATATGAATAAACTGAATCTGTCAAAATATGAAATATCAGTATTCAAGGCAATTGCAATATTGTGTATTATGCTCCATAATTTTGCACACCAACTTCCTAATACAAGATTTTTAGAAAGTGAACGTACGTTTAACCTTGATGCTACAAGAAATTTTTATGATTTAGTTTTAAATGGTAACGATATATTCTTTGCTTTGTTTTCATATTTGGGACATTTTGGTGTAGCATTATTTGTTTTTATGTCTGGCTATGGTCTTGTTAAAAAATATGAAAATCGCATAGGTGGGGGTAAAAGTCTTAATGTCATACAGTTTATTAAGTACAATGCAATAAAACTTTGGAAACTATTTGTTCCTTTAATAGTATTATGTTGGATAATGTATGTGCTTGAGTTGTTCGGAACAAATATTAGTCTATTTTTGGCAATAAAGCAAGTTTTCAAGGAATATATAGGCATTACATTAATGCAGTTAACATTTACTAATACATGGATAACAAAACATGCATTTGGAGGTACATGGTGGTATTTAGCGTTAACATTTCAGTTGTATCTGTGTTATTTGATTTTTAACAAGTGGAGGAATAAGAGCATTCTAATTGTTTTTTGTAGTATATCATGTTTGTTACAGGTACTAGCATTAGCGTTAAATATGGAATCATTTCAAATTTTAATGAGATGGAATTTTATTGGATGGTTATTGCCTTTTACATTAGGAATATGGGCAGCAAGATATAATTGGATTGATAATAAATGGTATATTTATGTATTATCATTTGTGTTATTTATATTAACTGGGCTCAATAAATATACTTGGGTGTTTCAATCTGCATTCTTGATTGTTGCAATTTATGGCATTAAAGTTAGAGAGAATGGATTTAATAATATCTTAAATGTAGTAGGTGTGTTATCCCCTTATTTGTTTATAACACATTCTTTTATAAGAAATGCAGTAATTAAGGTAATGCCAAATGCAATTGGGTGCAGTATATTTGTAATAATATCAATTATTGTGGCAATAGCGTATAAGTATTTTTTATCAGTTTTATATAGTGTCAATTTAAAACCTTCAAAAGATTTCTTATACAAGTGATAGTTAGATAATGAGAAAAGTTATTACATACGGCACATACGATTTACTGCATTACGGGCATATAAGATTGTTAGAAAGGGCTAAAGCATTAGGTGATTATCTAATTGTAGGTGTTACAGCTAATGGTTTTGACCAGGCTCGTGGAAAAATAAATGTGCAACAGTCATTAATGGAGCGTATAGAGGCTTTACAAGCTACAGGATTGGCTGATGAAATTGTCATTGAAGAATATGAAGGGCAGAAAATAGATGATATAATTAAGTACAATGTTGATATTTTTGCTATTGGCTCTGATTGGTTAGGAAAATTTGATTACTTAAAAGAGTATTGTGAGGTTGTCTATTTGGATAGGACTCAAGGTGTGTCAAGTAGTGATTTAAGAGCGGAAAAACGTGAAATTGTTTTAGGGGTAATAGGGAATGGACCTGTTGTTGAAAAGTTTGTAAAAGAGTGTGGATATGTAAATGGAGTAAAGACCATTATTGGAGAAGATTATAAAGATTTGGTATCACATTCAGATGCGGTATATATATACTCTAATCCAGCGGAGCATTATGAGCAAGTCAAGTATGCATTAGAGCATAATAAACATGTGTTATGTGAGTTGCCTTTAACAATGAATCCTAAACAAGATGAAGAATTATTTGATATAGCCCAAAAGAATGATTGTATTTTGTTGTTAGGATGCAAAACAGCATATTCTACAGCCTATAACAGAATGGTTCTTTTGGCAAAAGGTGGTATTGTAGGTGATATTATTTCAGTTGATTCTACTTGTACAAGTTTACAAAATGACAAAGTTGACGGATTGCCAGTTAGTAGTATTCAAGATTGGGGTCCTATTGCTTTGCTACCTATTCTTCAATTACTTGGAACGGAATATAAAAAGTATGATTTTATTACTAAAATAATTAATAATAGTGATGTGTTCACTAAATGTAATTTTGTTTTCAATGATGCTTGTGCTTCCGTTAAAGTTGGTAATGGCTTTAAAAGTGAAGGAGAATTGATTGTGTCAGGCACTAAAGGTTATATCTATGTGCCTGCTCCTTGGTGGAAAACAGACTACTTTGAAGTTAGATTTGAAGATCAACAAAATAACAAAAGATATTTTTATCAGTTGGATGGTGAGGGCATTAGAAATGAAATTGTTACCTTTGTAAAATCAATTTACAATAAAAGACCTTCAAATATTTCTAAAATTTTATGTAAGGCTATAAGTTCTATTATAATGCAATTTAATAATAAAGACAATACACTTGAAATATGAAACATCCTAAGACAGATGAACTGAAACAAATATATTCTCCTGAAGGGTCTCCTTTAAGAGAGTATCAAATGGGATTACTTGAAATCCTTATTAATATAGATAAACTGTGTAGAGAAAACAATATTAATTATTCGTTGGCAGCAGGAACATTGATGGGTGCTTTCAGACATGAAGGTTTTATTCCGTGGGATGATGATGCTGATATTATGATGACTCGAGCAGAATTTGAAAAGCTTAAATTATTGTGCGATGAGAATGGTAAAATTAATGAATATTTAGGGATTAAATATGACTTACGCCCAACATTTACTAATGATAATAAAATTATAGATATCTTTGTTGAAGACAATTGCCCAGATTCTAAAATTAAGTCATTTATAAAATTAACAACTGCACGAATTATTGGCGTGGGGATTAAGTGTAAGTTGCGAGTAATAACTAAAACTATTTTTAAACCTTTTAAACATTGGTGCTTGTTAATTCCTTTTGTATATTTGTTGGATTTACAACAGATGCAACGAATGATACAAAAAGTTTCTATATGGTTTAATAAGACACCTAGTAGATATTTGTCTTGTTATACTGATTCTGTTAAGGATATGGGACATAAGTATTCTTCTGAATTATTTGATGGATATATTGATGTGCTTTTTGAAGGATATAAATTTAAAGCTGCAAAAAATTATGAAATCCAACTAAAAGAACTATATGGAGATTGGAAACAAATCCCTAATGAAAATAAGAGGGTTTGGTTAGCAAGAGTTAAATCTGATGTTAAAATTAAGAGAAAATAAATATTATATGACAAACTTAGAAAAATACAACAAAGCGTTTTGTGATTCTTTTGAAATCACAGAAGATAAACTTATAGGGTTGAAATATCAGCAGATTGAGTTGTGGGACTCTGTTGGACACATGACATTAGTGGCAAATCTTGAAGATGCATTTGAAATCATGATGGAGACTGATGATATAATTGATTTGTCGTCATACGAAAAAGGGAAAGAAATTCTTTCATCAAAATATGGCATTGCTTTCTAAAGAGTTTTTAGAAAAAAACGTTATGATTACTGGTTGCAATAGAGGAATCGGTAATTCTGTTATGCATTTATTTGCCAGTAAAGGTGCAAATATTATTGCCTGTGTTAGAAATGTTGACGATAAGTTCAAGATGGAATGTGATGAACTCTCCAAGTCAAATTCTATTGATGTGCATATTTATCAAGTTGATTTGGCAGACGAATCAAGTGTTAAAAATTTAACATCTTCAATATTTAAAGATAAACTGACAATTGATGTTTTAGTCAACAATGCTGGAATAGTTGATAAAGGACTTATTCAAATGACAACTATTAAACATTTGAAGGAGGTGTTTCAAATTAACTTTTTTGCACAAGTGCAAATCACTCAATTTGTGACAAAAGTGATGATGAAACAAAAATCAGGGTGTATTATTAATCTTGCTTCTGTTGGTGGATTGGATGCATATCCTGCATATACCTCATACGGGTGCAGTAAAGCCGCCGTTGCATATTTCACAAAAACAATGGCACAAGAATTGGCTCCATACAATATTAGAGTTAATGCAGTTGCTCCTGGTATTATTAACACAAGAATGCAAGAACAATTAGGTGAAGAGGCTAATACAGAAGTTTTACATAGAACTGCTATGAAACGTAAGGCAGAACCCGAAGAGGTTGCTAATGTAATATGCTTTTTAGCATCTAAAGACGCTTCGTTTGTTAATGGTCAAATAATTAGAGTTGATGGAGGAATGTAATGCAATAGCAAAACGGATGCGTTTAAAAGCACTTGAAATGGCTTTTATAAGTGGCAAGAACGGGGCTCATCTTGGAGGTGGACTTTCTGCTATTGAAATACTTGCTACATTATATGGTAAAGTATTAAATGTTAATCCATTAAATCCATACGATGAGAATAGGGACAGGTTAATAATTAGCAAAGGACATTGTGTATTGGCTTATTATACTGCATTGTTTGAAAAAGGTTTTATGACTGAGGATGACTTGTTGAAATTTGAAGTAAATGGAGAACATCTACACGGACATGCTACAAGAAATTTAGAAAAAGGAATAGAGTTTTCTGGAGGTAGTTTGAGTATGGGAATGTCTTTTGCTGTAGGTGAGGCTTTGGCTTGCAAAAAGAAGGGGTTGAATAGTAGAGTGTTTGTACTGGTTGGTGATGGAGAATGTGATGAAGGTTTAATATGGGAATCAGCTATGTCTGCGGCTAATTTCAAGTTAAATAATTTTATTGTAATTGTTGATCATAATAAATTGCAATATGATGGTTTTACGGTTGATGTTATGAATCAGTATTCGCTATCAGAAAAATTCAAGGCATTTGGTTTTGATACCATAGAAGTTGATGGACATAATTGCAGTGCTTTATTTAGTGAACTAACACGGATGTCAGACAAACCAAGATGTATAATTGCTCAAACAATTAAAGGTAAAGGTGTCTCATTTATGGAAGGGCAGAGAGAGTGGCATCATGGTTCAATTAATGAGGAGCAGTACAAACAGGCTGTTGAGGAGGTACAAGGATGGTAATAGATAAAGTAAATAGCAGAATATATAGCCGTCTTGGACAGCGTGGTGCTATATTTGGTATGGCGGCATTAGATATAGCAAAAGAAGATGATAATTTTGTACTTTTGACCGCTGATTTAGCTCAACTATCGGGAATGGATAGGTTTATCAAGACTTTTCCTAACCAATTTTTGAATATTGGAATTGCAGAGCAAAATATGGTTGGAATTGCAGCCGGTTTATGTGCTGAAGGTTTTCATCCTGTTGTCACAACATACGCTACATTTCTAACTATGCGTTCTTGTGAGCAAATACGGCACCATATGGGTTATATGAATTTGCCTATTGTTGCTATAGGCAGTGGAGCAGGATTAAGTCAAGGCTTTGCTGGTAATACTCATTATACGATAGAAGACATTTCTATGATGCGTGCTATACCTGGCTTGACAATATATTCTCCTGCGGATGCTGGTGCTGCTGTGAAATTATTTGAGCAAGCATTATCACTAAGGGAACCTGTATATATGCGTCTTACAGGCAACCTTAATTGCCCGATAGTGTATAAGGAAGATGTTGAATTCTCTCAGAGTGGTAGCATTGTTTGTAGAGGATTAGATGTAGATGCTATGATAACCATTTTGGCTTGTGGCACAATGGTCTCGGTTGCTTTGAAGTCAGCAGAGATTCTATCTCAAAATGGGATAGAAGCATCTGTGGTTGATATGTTTCAATTAAAACCCATTGATACGGAAACCATTACAAAAGCTTGTGGCGGTAAACTGATTGTTACTGTGGAGGAACATAATAAAATGGGTGGTCTGGGTGCTGCGGTTGCAGAGGTTATGTGTGAGCAACAGACTAAAACACAATTGTTAAGGCTTGGAGTCCACGATAGTTTTGATGCTGCGTGTGATTATGAAGGATTACTTCTTCAAAACAGACTTACTCCAGAACTGATTGCAGAGGATATATTGAATGTTTACAAAAATTTATAGTAAATATAAGGATAATATCGCCGTTATTACAGATGATGGACAAAAGGTGACATACGCAGAACTTGGTGCTATGGTTGCGGAAAAGTCAGCAACATTGAAACCACACATACTACAGTTCTGCTTATGTGAAAATAATCTGGAGTCTCTTATTTTTTATTTGGCTTGTCTTGAGGCAAAGTCTCCTGTAGTTATGCTCGATGCTAAGAAGGACGCTTCTGTTATAGATAATCTGTGTGATATCTATAAACCAGGAGAGACTGTATGTAATGACGCTCTTGCGGTGTGCCTTACCACATCGGGTAGTACCGGAAGCCCTAAATTTGTGCGTCTTACAGAGAAAAACCTGTTATCAAATGCAGAATCAATTGCGGAGTATCTGCACATAGATGAGAATGAGCGTGCCATTACTATGCTTCCAATGTACTATTCATTTGGACTAAGTATAATTAACAGTCACTTGATTAAAGGCGCAACACTTCTTCTTACTGATAAAACATACGCTCAACGTGAGTTTTGGACATTTCTTAAAGATAATAATGCCACATCAATGTCTGGTGTTCCATATACTTGGGAGATGCTTAAAAGGTTGCGTTTCTTCCGTATGGATTTGCCAAGCGTTAAAACAATGACTCAGGCAGGGGGTAAATTGAATGCTGACTTGGCATTGGAATATATTCAAAACTCAAAACAGCAGGGTAAGAAGTTCATTGTAATGTATGGACAGACAGAGGCTACAGCACGTATGAGTTATCTGCCTTGGGATAGAGCGGAAGAGAAGTATGCCTCTATCGGCATTGCCATTCCTAATGGCAGATTTGAACTTGCTGATGATGGTGAACTTATATATTATGGTCCAAATGTCTCTATGGGGTATGCTGAATGTGCCTCAGACCTTATGAAAGGTGATGAGAATAACGGCTGCTTACACACTGGTGATATTGCAAGAGTAGATGAAGATGGATTTTACTACATTACAGGTAGAAAAAAACGCTTTGTCAAGGTATTCGGAAATCGTGTAAACTTAGATGCGACGGAACAAATTCTTAAATCTGCTGGATTTAATTGTGCTATTGTAGGAGTTGACGATAAAATTACTATCTTTGTAGTTGATGTTAATGTGGAGCAGTCTGTCAAAGATTTGCTATTGCAAAAGACGGGATTAAATACAAGGGCGTTTGATGTCAGGTATATTGAAACTCTACCTAAAAACACGTCAGGCAAGGTGCAATATGCGGAATTAAGCAAATTGTTGTGATGGGCATAAATGAGATTTTGGAAATAGAACCTTATTCGTTGGACAAAGAACAGAAACGTGCTTTGCTCAATGCCCGTTTACAGGAACTCACTAAGTTACATTACAATCGATGCCCTGAATATAAGAGAATGTTTGATGCTACAAGGTTGGATATCAATAATTTGCCTGAATATGACAAGTTGCCGTTCTTGCCTGTAAGACTGTTTAAGGAGTTTGAGTTGCGTTCATGTTCAAAAGATGATGTTGTTAAAACTATGACATCATCGGGGACAACAGGGCAGGCGGTCTCAAAGATATTTTTAGACAGAGAGACATCGGCATTACAAACAAAGGCTCTTACAAAGATTGTTTCTGCTTTTCTTGGCAAACAACGTATTCCGATGCTTATTTTAGACTCGTCTGAAGTAGTTAAGAATAGGGCAATGTTTTCTGCCAGGGGTGCTGGAATACTTGGTTTCTCAATGTTTGGAACAAAGCGATGCTATGCGCTGAATGCTGAGATGGAACTTGATGTAGAGGGAATGAAAGCATTCTTAGAAGAACACAAAGGTGAGCCTATTTTTATGTTCGGTTTTACCTTTATGATATGGCAACACTTTTATAAGAAATTGCTTGAGAGTGGATATAAACCTGATTTGTCAAAAGGAATACTTATTCACGGAGGTGGTTGGAAGAAACTTGTGAGTGAGAAAGTCTCTCCATCAGAGTATAAACAGTGCTTGAATAGTGTATGCGGTATATTACCTGAGAATGTTCACGATTATTACGGAATGGTGGAACAGACAGGAACCATTTATATGGAGTGTGAATGCGGACATCTTCACGCACCAGCGTTCTCAGATATAATTATTCGCAGACCAATAGATTGGTCTATTGCGGAAAAAGGAGAGAAAGGTTTAATAGAAGTAGTATCTGTCCTTCCTCAAAGTTATCCTGGTCATATTCTGCTTACTGAGGATGAGGGAATGATACTAGGTGAGGATGATTGTCCTTGTGGCAGAAAAGGTAAGTATTTCAAAATAGAAGGTAGAATAAAAAATGCGGAAATAAGAGGTTGTAGTGATACTTATGCCTCTAAATTCAAATGAATTCGTCATTTCGACCGAAGCGTAGCGTAATGAAGAATCTAAAAATGTCATTGATATCTAACATAAGAGCATTATTCCCTTTGAATCCAGACTTTGATGCCTTGGCTTCAAAGCGTGCTACCGTTCCCTTTGCAGATGATATAATTGAGGCGCTAAACGCACTTTCTGCTGCCATCCTCAAAGACAAACGCTCTCGTCTATACCCAGATGCAATAACATTCGCGTTCTTTATTCGCAAGTCAAATCTTATTGCATTGAAAAATAACTGTCAACTGTCAACTGTCAACTGTCAATTTAGATTAGGTCGTGGCCTGATTTTTCACATAGCCCCATCTAATGTTCCCATTAACTTTGGATATTCAATGGTTGCCGGATTACTTGCTGGTAATAACAATATAGTCAGAGTGTCAAATAAAGATTTCCCCCAAGTTGATTTGATAGCGGAGTTGATGAATAATGTTTATAAAGATGGCTTTGATGCATTGGGTAGAGTTGCTCTTGTAAGGTATGACCATAATGATTCATCGGCAACAGATTATTTTTCATCTGTTTGTTCAACAAGGGTAATATGGGGTGGAGATGCTACTATTGCTAAAATAAGACAGAGTAAAATACCTCCACGTTCATTTGATGTATGTTTTGCAGACAGATATTCATTGGCTATTTTGAATGCAGACAAATTGGTTGATGAAAATGATATAAATAAACTTGCAGAAGGTTTCTATAATGATACATATCTGTTTGACCAAAATGCTTGTTCCGCACCTCACTTAGTTGTCTGGACTGGCTCTAATGATAATATCAAAAAGGCAAAAGAGTTGTTCTGGAATGCGGTTCATTCAGTTGTTTTGGCTAAGAAATATCAATTTCAAGCAGTTATGGCAGTTGATAAATTGACTGCTATGTATAAGCAGGCAGTTGCAATGGATGTGACATCGGAGCAAACTGAAGATAATTTATTAAGAAGAGTTGAAATAAAGTCATTAGCAGATAATATTGATGAATATAGATGTGCCTGTGGCTATTTTACTGAATACAATGCAATTTCAATAGATGAACTTGATTCAATAATTAAAAATAAATATCAAACCCTTGCTTACTACGGTTTTGAAAAGAGTGAACTTGAAAAGTTTGTTCTTGATAATCAGTTACGTGGCATTGATAGAATTGTACCTATTGGACACACTACAAACTTTGATTTGGTGTGGGATGGGTATGATTTAATCAGGACACTAAGCAGGGTGGTGAGCGTAAAATAAGTTATATGTCAAAACATAAAAGTGAAGATTTTGTAATAATAAAGGCTCATGCTATTCCATACGGTGGAGGGCAGGAGGTTAATCTGAAAAAATATTTTAAGAATAGTGCGGCTGGAGAAAAAATGAATCCATTGCATTATGCTTTGCGACGTTTTAAAAATTATGTGTGCTTTATATTAGCTTATGCAGCACCATCTAATAAAATCAGAGTAGCCCTCAACAGATGGAAAGGTGTGAATATTGCTGATGGTGCTTATATTGGGATGTTTGTATTTATTGATAACGCTCATCCCGAATATATTTACATAGAAGAAGACGCAGCTGTTAATGCTGGTTGTATGTTAGTGGCTCATTTTAATCCGATGATACATTATAGAAGAACTGTATTAGCTAAAGTTGACCCAATAATCATCAAAAAAGGAGCAATGTTAGGATTAAGGTCAATTATAAATCCTGGTGTGACTATTGGAGAGTATTCAATGGTTGCCGCAGGGTCTGTAGTATATAAAAATGTTGAACCCAAAACAATAGTCAGAGGAAACCCTGCTGTTGAAATTGGAAAAGTTAGAATATAAGGTTATGAATATTCTTGTACAATTGTCTCATCCAGCACACTATCATTCATTTAAAATAGCAATGAATAGATTAAGGGAAGATGGTCATAATGTATATTATCTAATTAAAACAAAAGATATTTTAGAGGAACTTTTGAAATCGGCCAATGAAGAGTATTATAATATCTTACCTATTGCACATAGGAAAAGTAAATTTGGGGTATTAATGGATATGTGCATTAGAGACTGGCGGATTTTAAGGTTTGTTCATTCTCATAAAATTGATTGTCTAATTGGCTCTACTCCGGAAGTTGCACAAATTGGATGGCTGACAGGTAAGTTTGCATTAAATGTTGGGGAAGATGATGCTCACATTGTAAAGGCTTTTATTAAAGTTGCCGGACCGTTTATTAATACATTAGTGGTTCCTACTTCTTGTAATATGGATCCGTTGAAATTGAAGACAATATTTTATCCCGGTTTTCAAAAATTAGCATATTTACACCCGAATTATTTTCAAGCCGACAAAGAAGTAGTTTTAAGAAATGGAATATGTGTTGGTAAACCATTTTTTATATTGAGGTTTGCATCTCTTAACGCACATCACGACAATGGCATTTCTGGTATTAACACCGAAATAGCACAAAATCTTATAAAAATTCTCTCATCGTATGGTAATATATATATAACTTCAGAGAGGAAACTTGAACCTCAATTTGAAAAATATAGATTACATATCAATCCATTGGATATCCATCATATAATGTCATTTGCAACATTATACATTGGAGATAGTCAGTCAATGGCAAATGAAGCGGCTATGCTTGGAACACCATCATTAAGATTTAATGATTTTGTAGGAGACAAAAAGATTGGTGTAATGGAAGAGTTAGAACATTCATACGGATTGACATTTGGGATCTCTTCACACGAACCTGAAAAATTGTACGCTAAAGTACAAGAGTTACTATCAATGCCTAATTTGCGTGAAGAATTTCAAAAACGCAGACAAAAAATGCTCGCAGATAAAATTGATGTTACTGCATTCCTAACTTGGTTCGTGGAAAATTATCCTAATAGTGTTAAGCAAGCAAAAGGGCAAAAACCTGATTCTGAATTCTGGAAACAATTCAAATAGATTAGACTTATATGAATAGACTTCTTACTATTATAGGTGCCCGCCCTCAGATTATTAAAGCCGCTGCTTTTTCAAGAGCTGTCGCAAGTTGGAATGCAAAACATTCTGATGCAGAAAAAGTTGAGGAGAGGATTTTGCATACTGGACAACATTATGATGATAATATGTCTGGAGTGTTTTTTGAGGAATTAGGTATCCCTCAACCGGACTATAATCTACACGTTGGTTCTGGTAGTCATGGCATTCAGACTTCAAAAATGATTGAAGGAATAGAGCAGGTCTTGTTAGAAGATAAATTTGATGGGGTTGTGCTATATGGAGACACCAACTCCACTCTTGCTGGCGCCGTTGCGGCAAGTAAGATACATATTCCTGTTTTTCATATTGAGGCAGGACTTCGTTCTTTTAATATGTCAATGCCTGAAGAGGTAAATAGAATAGTATGCGATAGTTTGTCATCCATTCTCTTTTCTCCTACCAAAACAGGTATAACCAACCTTGAAAACAGCGGTTTTACTCACAGTAAAGCATTGTTCAAAAATGGTAAAGGACAAATTGTAAAGAACTGTGGAGATGTGATGTACGACAATAGTATGTATTTTTCAACAATTGCTGAGCAGAAAAGTAATGTATTGAATGAATATAATTTACAAAAAAATCAATATGTACTTGCAACAATACATCGTGATAATAATACAGATGACAAGAATCGTTTGACTTCAATTTTCAAGGCATTAATGGATATTTCAGAAAAATATAATCAAAAGATTGTATTGCCATTGCATCCAAGAACAAAGAAAATGCTTCCTATAAACCTTGATGAACAATTATATGCAAGATTGCAAGATTCTGAAAATATTAAATTAATACCGCCAGCATCATTCTTTGATATTATAGTACTTGAAAAAAATGCAACACTTGTTATGACGGATAGTGGTGGGGTTCAAAAGGAATCTTTCTTCTTTGAGACACCGTGTGTTATACTAAGGCCAGAAACAGAGTGGGTGGAAATAATAGAAGCAGGTGCTGGCATTGTTGCTAATGCTGATTATAATAAAATAATTAACGGCTATATACAATTGACTGGTACAAAAGTGCATTTTCCACAATTATTTGGAGATGGGCATGCTGCAAATCATATACTTGAAGAAATTACTAAATATTTAGCATAACTTATGAGTTACTTTAAACACGAGTCATCATACATTGATGAAGGTTGCCAAATAGGTGACGGTACTAAAATTTGGCATTTCAGTCACATAATGTCAAATTGTAAGATTGGAGAGAATTGTAACATAGGTCAAAATGTTGTAATATCTCCAAATGTTGTTTTAGGCAATAATGTTAAAATACAAAATAATGTGTCGGTATATACAGGTGTTATTGCAGAAGATGATGTGTTTATGGGGCCTTCAATGGTCTTCACAAATGTTATAAACCCACGTAGTCATGTTAGTCGCAAAGATGAGTATAAACAAACAATTTTAAAGAAGGGTTGCTCAATAGGTGCTAATGCAACTATTGTATGTGGGCACACAATAGGGGAGTATGCTCTGATTGGTGCGGGAACTGTGGTTACAAAAGATGTAAAGCCATACGCACTTATGGCAGGCAATCCAATGCGTCAACTTGGTTAGGTTAGTGAGAATGGACAAAAATTGAAATTTGATGAGGATGGAATAGCAGTTTGTCCTGTGACGGGGCAAAAATATAGATTAGTTGGTGGAAATGCAATCAAATATTGTTGATTATTGTAATTTAATGAATTAGTATAGAAGAACCACTAAATATAAAACAAGTGATGAAAATTCTTATTACAGGTGGTGCTAATAAAAAATAAGCATTATGACTATTAATCTTACTTGGAAAAATTATCTGGGACAAGGTCCTCATCGTGAGAATGTTTATTCTCTAGATAAAGAAACAATAGATGCTAATGTACCAGCAAATATGCCTAATGGTAATTATAAGATATTTAGGCAAAATCCATTTGATAAAAAATACTATGTAGTATATGTGGGGCGAGTTGTAGATAGAACTACGGATTATGGGCTTAAAGATCGCCTAAAAGAGCATATCGGTGAGTGGACTGGCAGTCTTTACTTTGATTATGAGGCGAAGAATACTCAGCTTCAGGCATATAATCAAGAATGTGAGGATTATCATAATTGGAACCCAGAATACAATAGTGTTCATCCTGCCAAACTCCCTAACAGAAATGACCCGTGCCCAATTTGTGGACAATAGCAAAATATGCTATACACAACAGTTTGTATGCTGATATAAATAGATACAAGCACTTTGGCAAATGTTTGTTGTTGCTGTATGTGTTGTTATATTTATATAGTGGTACGAAATAATAATCAGAACAAAATACAAGAATATTATGGACTGGAAAATAGAACCAATCTACAGGGAGATAGAAGACCGTTTGGTTAAGATTGCATGGACACACAAAATCCAAGAGATTCAAGCAGGTTTGTATATAAAACAAAGTAACTGTAACAAATGGTGGATGGCTGTGTCAAATGGGGTAGCAACAACAACTGCATTTGCAACCATTGTAACTAGTGCACTCAAATCAATAGATGCAGAATGGATTATGCCAGCTATAACGTCAGTGTTGTCCGTGATTTCTACTATCCTAACACTTCGATATAAAGATGGATTGCTCGAAGATAAGGCAATGGCATGTAAGCAATATGCAGCAAAGTGTCGTAATCTGCGCAACGGCTACGAAGCACTATTGACAGATATAAAGACTGGCAGATTGAATGATATAGAAGTCATTAGCCAAAAAAGAGACTTGATGACGGACCTTGAAAACGATTTGTTTGCGGGGGAGATAGCTCCACATACGACTAGCGAGGCGGTAGATCTTGCGAATAAAGCATTAAAGGATAGAAAAGAATCCTTGACGTCAGAAGAAGAGATAAAATCCATTATTCCAAAACATTTACAACATATATAATGACTATATCACAATCGTTTGATGAGTTTTATAACTCTATCAAGACAACCTCTATTGATGCAACTATCGCATATCGTAAAGGACGCATTGCAAGGTGCATCAACAAAGATTTTCGAAATGGGTTAGATTCAGAAGAGAATACTCTATATGTGGGATCGTATGGAAGATGTACAGATAATATTGATGTTAGTGACATCGATTTATTGGTTATACTGCCGTGGTCAGTTTATACCAAGTACGACAACTATCTCTGTAACGGACAATCTGCCTTGTTGCAAGCCGTTAAGAATTCCATATCGAATACCTATGCGCAAACCAAAATGCGAGCTGATGGTCAGGTCGTTCAGGTAGAGTTTTCTGATATGACTTTTGAAGTGGTTCCTTGTTTTGAGTATTCGGATGGGACATTCTGCTATCCAGACACCAATGGCGGAGGATTATGGCAAATAATGAATCCTCGTGCAGAGATTGCTGAAGTTCAATCGCGAAACAAAGAGACAAATCAAAATATGTCTGCGTTGAGTAGAATGATACGGTCTTGGAAGGATTATAACAATGTTTCTATCAAAGGTATTACAATAGATATTCTTGTTTACAGATTCTTGAAGGACTATCAATATAAATCTAAAACTTCTTTCTATTATGATTATATGACAAGGGATTTCTTTGCCTATATGATGAATATCACTTCCACACAATCTAGGTTTCTTGTGATGGGTAGTAACCGTTACATAACTGACAAAGGCTATTTTCAGTACAAAGCAAAGCAAGCCTACAATCTGGCATTGGAGGCTATAGATGCTGACCAAAAACAATATTTTTGGACTCGAAACGATAAATTCAGGAGTATATATGGTACTAGATTTCCGTCTAATAGATAGTTGTTGTGATGCAGAGCTATGACAAATGAAGAAAGATGGAATCGGCAAGTTCATCAACATTCCGTCCGATTATCTATACTCTCGAGACATCTCCACTCCTCGCGTAATTCGCATGATGGAACAAACTCTGATAAATGGTAAAAAACTTACATTTGTATGGAAGCGTACAAGTTAAGAATTAAGAGAACATGAGAATAACATAGTTTATAATTTTCAATCCCTTAAGCAACAAAAATCTACATTTTTAAGTTATTGAATTCGTTTTGAATTCGTTTTCTTTAGTAGTTATAATCTCATTTGATTTTCTGTAAATTTTGTGTTAAATTTGCAAGATAATATATTTACTATATGAAAACCGCATTAATTACTGGTGTTACAGGACAGGATGGAAGTTATCTGTCTGAGTTTCTGCTTGAAAAAGGTTATGACGTTCACGGTATTATCCGTAGGTCATCGGTTGATTTCAGGGAGCGAATCGCTCATCTGGAGGGTAATAAACATTTCCATTTGCATTACGGCGATATGGGTGACAGTATGAGTATGCTTCAGGTTGTAAGCAAGGTTAAGCCTGATGAGATATACAATTTGGCTGCTCAGAGTCATGTTCAGGTTAGTTTTGATTCTCCTGAATTTACCGCCGATGTGGATGCTACAGGCGTTCTTAGGGTACTTGAAGCGGTTAGGCTGTGTGGTCTTGCAGATAAGTGCAGGATTTACCAGGCCTCAACATCGGAGTTATATGGAAAGGTGGAGGAAGTGCCTCAGAATGAGAAGACTCCGTTCCATCCTTATAGTCCGTATGCTGTGGCTAAACTATATGGTTTTTGGATTGTTAAGGAGTACCGTGAGGCTTACAATATGTTCTGTTGCTCTGGTATTCTGTTTAACCACGAGAGTGAGCGTAGAGGTGAGACTTTTGTAACGCGTAAGATTACGCTTGCTGCTGCTCGTATCAAGCAAGGCAAACAGGAAAAACTGTATCTGGGTAATTTGTCATCGCTCCGTGATTGGGGTTACGCAAAGGATTATGTAGAGTGTATGTGGCTGATTCTTCAGAACAAGAAACCTGAGGATTTTGTTATTGCTACTGGTGTTCAGCACTCTGTGCGAGAGTTCTGCTATTTGGCGTTCAAGTATGTTGGCATTGAACTTGAGTTTAAGGGTGAAGGTGCTGATGAAAAAGGCTACGATAAGGCAACAGGCAAGGTTCGTGTAGAGGTTAGTAAGGATTTTTATCGTCCTACCGATGTTGTAAACTTGTGGGGTGACCCTACAAAGGCTAAGAATGAGCTTGGCTGGAATCCTGCAAAGACAACTTTTGAGCAACTTGTTAAGCTGATGGTAGAGAGTGATATGAAGAAGGTTGCCGCCGAAGATGCAGCAAATTACGTTAAATGCAATTTGGAAGAATACCTTGAAAAAGGAATAGTGAAGTAGAATCACTTTACACGTCATTCTGAGCGTCAGCGAAGAATCTTCTAATGTATGTATTATGGAAAAGAATAGTAAAATTTATGTAGCAGGGCATCGTGGCATGGTTGGTAGTGCCATTGTGCGTGAACTGCAAAGGCAGGGATATAATAACCTTGTATTAAGAACTCATAGAGAGCTTGATTTATGTAATCAGGTGGCTGTGGAGAGGTTTTTTGAGGAGGAGAAGCCTGAGTATGTATTTCTTGCGGCTGCTAAAGTTGGTGGTATTATTGCTAACCAGAATGCCTTGGCAGACTTTATGTATGACAATATGATTCTGGAGATGAATGTAATTCACTCCGCTTGGAAGAATGGTTGTAAGAAACTTGAGTTCCTTGGCTCCTCTTGCATTTATCCAAGAATGGCTCCGCAACCTATGCCAGAGAGTTGTCTGCTAACATCAGAGTTGGAAAAGACAAACGAGGCATACGCACTGGCTAAGATATCGGGGCTTAAATATTGTGAATTTTTGAATCGTCAGTATGGCACTGATTATATTAGTGTTATGCCTACAAACTTGTATGGTCCTAATGATAATTATCATCCTACGCATAGCCACGTTCTGCCTGCTTTAATAAGGCGTTTCCACGAGGCAAAGGTTGCAGGTTTGGAGTCTGTTACCTGCTGGGGTGACGGTAGTCCGCTGCGTGAGTTCCTTTATGTTGATGACCTTGCTAACCTATGTGTGTTCCTTATGAACAATTATAGTGGTAATGAGACAGTTAACGCTGGTACAGGAAAGGAATTGACCATTAAGGCGTTGACAGAATTAGTTGCAAAAGTTATAGGTTACAAAGGCAAGATAGAGTGGGATACAACAAAACCAAACGGCACACCACGCAAACTACTTGATGTAAGCAAAGCCACAAAACTTGGTTGGACATATAAAACAGAACTTGAAGATGGCATAGCCCTTGCCTACAAGGATTTTCTTGAGAACCCAATGAGGGCGGAGAGATAAAGTTAATATGCATATTAAAGGCTTAAATGGCATACGGGCCATAGCGGCAATAGTGCTACTTTGGGGTCATCTGGCTCAGAGTGATTTTGCAACTTGGTTTGCCAATGGGGGGGGGTAAAATAAGCAGTTGGTTACCAGTGTGTTGTGCATATGTATTCTTTGTAATTAGTGGTTTTCTTGCTGGGTTTAAGCCATCTTCTAATATTTCGCTATCAAAATACCACAAGAAAAAAGCGAAGAGGATTTTGCCTCTATATTACTTCTATGTTATCTTAGTCATCGTGGTGTTTATGTTGATGGGAAGGTGTGATGAGGTGATTAATAGTTCTCTGTGGTTTTACATTATTCCGCTACCGAATATCCCTTTTAGTGGATTTGGGAATGCTATTCTGCCTTTGGTTCATTTCTTGTCAAGAACGGCAATAAATTGATTTCTAATATTAGTGAGTCTGGCGTTATATCCATTTTAGCGTGGTTACTGTTTTTGACATCAGGGATATATGATAATTTTATTCCATCTGCCTGTCGGGTGGAATATATGGCTGTTATAACTTGTTTTCTGATTCTCAGCCAACTGCCTATGAAACCTATTGTGAATCTTGACAATAAGGTGTGTGATTGGCTTGGTGGCATCTCATACGAGATTTATGTAGTTCAGATTCTTGTGATTATTCTTCTTTCTAATCTATATACTGCATTGGGTCTCTCATTGCCCGTTATTGCTATTTATGCCATTGTTACCGCTGTGGTGATTATAGTGGCGTGGGGAGTGAATCGGATGGTAAAAGCAATATTTCAGTAGCAATTTGTTTGGTTGCTTGACATTCTGCAAATATTTTATTAAGTTTGCAAGATAAAGATTCATTCATATAAAAAAGGGAAACTCGCACAACAATCAATTAATTAATATTTAACCAATCATTTAAGAACATAAAATTTAATTTATATGAGTAATGTAATTGATACCTTGTACACTTGTCGAACTAATTTTTCAATTATTGGATTAACTGGCTATTCTGTTAATGGGTTGAGTAAGTTGTCATCCATAATTTGTAATAAAGAATTTTATAAAGAACATGAATTGCGAAAACCAGACGAAATAGTTATTTCGGATATTGAGTCTTCATCTGTTGATAATGTAGAAGCATTTTCAAATCCAGATACTTCTAATATTTACAAAACAATTTCTAAACTGATTTTTAAAAGAGAATACACTATATGTTATAATTACATTGCTCATAATTATTCACCTTACGAAATTATAAAATATAATGATGTATTATGGTTATATTCTTTTTTGTTTTTTGTTGATCAAAAAAAAGCTACTACTGCGAAATCATTGAAACAATGTGTTTGTGAATTAATAAAGGATAAATATTCACCAAATCAAAATGGACATGATAAAGATTATATTGATTTTATTAATGACAATAAAACTGACTACATAACGTATCATGATTGGGAAAATACATTGAATAAATTCACAAAATGGGATAAACTATTTAAAGAAATCTCAAATGATAAATATAATGGAGTTTTAAGTGAAAATGTGCATCCAGATATAGTATATGAAATTGCTAATTTTTTTACATCAAAGTCCACTGTGTTTCGTGAATTCATATCATTTTTTAACGATGAGTTCATGCGTTTAGATTATTACTGTTTTCTTTATTTTTATCATAGATTGGGAATGGTGATAAGAAATGTTGGCAATCCACTTATGCTAGCAAAAGAAAGTTATACAAAGAGGTTTGAGAATACAAATAATATTTATGTGTGTATAAAACTGATAAATCTACTTATCAAAGGGTTGAGGCATGGTAAGCATGGAGCTAAAAAACCATGTAGAGTAGTAATTGATTCTATAAAAAATTCTATGGAAGCAACCTTTTTAAGAGAACGATATTCTGCATTTTACTTTTTATCTGTATGTGATGAGATTCAATCTGATGATTGCAGTATCATAAAGAGAAATATAAATCCAATATATGAACCACAGAAAACAAATCAAATAAAACGTGATTTTTTTGAAAAATTATTAGATATTCAAGTAAGAAAAATAGAGGATTTAAGGGATGTCGAACATAGAACTAAAGAATATTCAGCAGGTAATTTTTCGTCTCCTAATGTTGAACAATGTGTAGCTGATGCTGAAATTCATATCGAGAATGTTTCATTAAAAACAGAATGTCAACGTGATATAAATAGATTTTTTTCATTAGCCGAACAATGGCTTAAATATGCGGCATTGATTGAACACCCAGGTTTGATTACTCCTAGCAGCGATGAAAGATGTATGGCAGTAGCCTTTTCTGCAAAATTCAATTCTGGGTGTATATCTCGTCAAGTAGGAGCAGTAATAACAAACAAAGATCATTCAATAAGAACAATTGGATGGAATGATGTGCCATATGGGCAAATTCCATGTTCTCTTAGAGAAATTAATGATCTTGTTCAATATGATAGCAAGACTGCCGGTCTTAAACATTATATGTATAGTGATTTTGAAAAATCTGATAAGAAAGTGTATGGGAAAGAGTATAATTTTATTGATTGTATTAAAAATGAATGTTTTGATGATGTGGTAGAAAAGAGTGGATTGCCATACTCATATTGTTTTAAAACTCTTCACAATAAGTATGAAGGAGAAAAAAATCAAGTCCATACTCGTTCCTTGCATGCAGAGGAAAATGCTATGTTGCAGATGGCTAAATATGGTGGGCAACCTCTTATTAATGGAATCATATATGTTACGGCAAGTCCATGCGAATTATGTAGTAAGAAATTATATCAGATTGGAGTGAGACGAATAGTTTTTATAGATGATTATCCTGGAATTGCAAAAGCAAATATAATAAACAACGGCTTTAAAAGACCTCATTTAGATAGATATCAAGGAGTATATGGTCGAACTTACTATAAATTATACCAACCTTTAATACAATATAAAGATGAATTAGGTATCAGATGTAAAAATAAGACTAAGTCGATCTTCTCATTTTCTTCAGTAATTAGTATGTTAGCTGAAATAAAAGAATTACACTTAGACAAA
>JAZLIE010000061.1:0-1260 GCA_045617165.1 Candidatus Enterocola sp.
CGACGGATTGGGTGACACTGCGAATCTCTTGATTGAGAGCCTGCTTGCATCATAGTCTCCGTCCAGTTTCTGTTCATCCACCACCTCTATACTCTTGTACACTGTGGATACACACTCGTCATTGTAACTGCTCATTCCAAGAACATAGATGCCTGCCGTGCCGAATTTCAAGTCAATGTACCGCTCTCCCTCATCCTCTATCTCTATCCCAGCATTCTCAGGGTAATGCCATCTGTATGATGTGAAGTTTTCCCTTGTTATGTTGACAAGGCGTACAGGACCGTTCTTGCTGGCTTGAGATGCCACTATCCACTCACAAGACACATCCTTGGGGATGAGATTAACAACAGTGGACGCGCTTCCGCTACATTCACCGGATTGCACCTCCACTGTATAGACACCTGCCTGTGCAACTTCTATTGAGTCACCTTCTCCTATCGGTTCTCCGTCCTTGTACCACTGAAATACGCCAGAGGCTAACGTACCATCAACACCTATATGTACCGTCTGACCATTGCACAGATTAAGTTCTGAAGGAAGGTTAGCATACAACTCTTCTGGCTCTCTAATGGTCACTTTCCTGTTCACACTACCCATTATGCTGTCCGTCACCTCTATTTTGTATTCTCCAGCCACAAGACCTAACAGCTCCACCTCTCCACCATCAACATTCAACACCTCTCTTTTGGAGTTCTCCTTTGACGTTATATCCACTATGTAAGGAAGCACTCCTCCATTGACTTTAACGCTCAGTTTGCCGTCCGCATAGCCGTGACACTTTACGTTGCGTGTGTCCACTGTCAGACTTAGCGGTTGGTATATATCTGCTTCTGATGTCTCAGCACAGCCGTTACTGTCTGTAACTAAAACCGTGTAATGCCCTGCTCGCAACCTACTTGTGGCACAATACTTTGTCTTCACCTCTGATGGTATGGAAACTTCGCCTGTGACAGAGCCGTCAGCAGATTGCCAGCTTAGAGTGTATGGCGGCTCTCCGCCCTTTATAAACTCTATGTTCAACTTGCCGTCCGACTTCCCGTATGATGTGGCATCAGCACCTGATACGCTGAACTCCAACGGTTCGTTTTCAAATATCTCTATGGTTTTGCCATACTGTGCCTGACATCCATTGCCGTCAATGACCGATAGAGTGTATGACCCTGCGTCCAACCCTGAGAACTGAACCGCATTTGACTGACTCTCCCTATATTCTCCGTTTGCTGACTGAAGTGTTGCCGTATATCCGCCTTTTGCATTGAG
>JAZLIE010000062.1:0-4099 GCA_045617165.1 Candidatus Enterocola sp.
AGAAACAGTGAAGCAAGTAATTTGTATTCCGCTTTTTCCGATATTATCACCAAAGCTTTTTACAACGGTGTTCTTGAAATTCTCAATGACCCGGTAACTTATAAATGGGCTGAGGTGTTCCCGGACTGTAAGATTGTACAAACTAATAGCCAAGAAGAAACTTTGAACCTTGACCGAAAGAAAAGATACCCCTCCCTTACTTGCCGCTCTTTGTATGGTACTTTGAACGGTGCTTGTGACTGTAACGGTGTAGAAATATCGGACGATTTGATTGGTGGCATTGAAGAAGCTTTGAACAAAGACCGCTTGGTTGCAGCGTGGTCAAAAGTCGATAACAACCTATTACCAAGAGCAAAGGAAAAAGCTAAAATTCTGTGGTGTGGTACACGGTGGTCTATCATTGACCCTGCCGGGGTTCGGATGGAACTTCTTGAGAATGATGAGAGGTTCAAAAACAGACGATATGAGATAATCAATCTTCCTGCATTGGATGAGAACGATGAAAGTCAATTCTATTATGATTATGGGGTTGGTTTCTCTACTGAGTATTATCATCAAAGACGGGCTTCTTTTGAACGAAACAACGATATGGCAAGCTGGACGGCTCAATATATGGGAGAACCTATTGAGCGTGATGGTGCGTTATTCACCCCGGATGATATGAGATACTACAACGGTGAATTGCCCGATGGTGAGCCTGACCGTATCTTCATGGCGGTTGACCCAGCTTTCGGTGGTGGTGACTTTGTTGCCGCCCCGGTGTGTTATCAATACGGTTCTGATATTTATGTTCACGATGTTGTATATGACAATGGTGATAAGAAAATCACTCAACCCCTGCTTGTAAAAGCTGTAGAAAAACATGGAGTTGCGGCAATGCAGATTGAAGCAACAAAAGCTACAGAAGCTTATAAAGAGGGTGTGGAAGAACAGTTAAAGTCAAAAGGTATCAGGCTGAATATTACCACAAAAGCCGCTCCAACTGATAAAGGTAAGTTCCAGCGTATTTTTGACAAAGCCCCCGATATACGGGAAATGATGATATTTAGAGAGTCGGGTAAAAGAAGTAAAGAATATAACCTTTTCATGCAAAATGTGTTCTCATTCAAGATGATAGGAAAGAATAAAAACGATGATGCCCCGGACTCTTTGACTATGGCAATCAGTATGGTTCTTAATCCTATGGGCAGGGTTGAGGTGTTCAAAAGACCGTTCTGAGTAATACATACTCTCCAATGCTCATAAATGAGTAGATTGCTTGACAAACCTTTGGAGATATAGTATAATTGTGAGGAAAAGAAAGGGGGTGCTTGAATTGACAAACGGTACTGTACTGCATGGCAGACGGGTAATTTATACGGATTATCCCGTGATTGATGCCGGGAATGTGATTGAGGTTCTTAACAAGACTCTCTTTGTACATAACTCCAATTCTTCTGATATTCAGTATCTTTATGATTATTACAGAGGTATTCAGCCCGTTCTTGAAAGGGTCAAGGAAATCAGACCTGAAATCAACAACAAGATTGTTGAAAACCGGGCTAATGAAATCGTTTCTTTCAAGGTTGGGTACTTGATGGGTGAGCCTGTCCAGTATGTCAATAGAGGTGGAAAAGAAGCTGCATCCGGGGTTATCAATCAACTTAATGAGTTTGTCTTTGCTGAGGATAAAGCCGCAAAGGATAAAGAACTCGCTGACTGGTTCACCATTTGCGGTACGGCTTTTCGCATGGTTCTTCCTGACCCACTGAATGAGGAAGATGAAGCACCCTTTGAAATCTATACTCTTGACCCCCGTTATTCCTATGTTGTGTATTATAGCGGTCTTGGGAATAAACCTGTTATGGGTGTCAAGTATGTGATTACTGAGGAACACGGGGTTATCTACAGCATTTATACCGATAAGTATTACTTTGAGGTTGTGGATAACAAGATTGTAAAACAGACCCCGCATATTTTGGGTGATGTTCCAATCATTGAATATCCCGCTAATACTTCCCGTCTTGGTTCTTTTGAGATAGTTCTTCCTCTGTTGGACGCAATCAATGAGGTATCAAGCAACCGTATTGACGGTGTTGAACAGTTCATTCAGGCTCTTTTGATGTTTAAGGGTGTGGATATTGAAGCTGATGATTTTGACCAACTTAAACAAAAGGGCGGCATTAAAGTTCCTGCTGACGGGGATGTAAAGTATCTTATTCAGGAACTCAATCAGACTCAGACCCAAACGCTTGTGGATTATATGTATCAGACGGTTTTGACAATCTGTGGTATGCCAAACCGTAACGGGGGTTCTTCCACCTCTGATACTGGTTCTGCTGTAATCATGCGTGATGGGTGGTCTGCTGCCGAAGCAAGGGCAAAAGATACGGAACTTATGTTCAAACAATCGGAAAAGAAGTTCTTGAGAATTGTAATCCGAATTGCAAATACTCTCAGGGATATGAGTTTGAAGCTTTCCGATATTGAAATCCGTTTCACCCGTAGGAACTATGAGAATATTCAGGAAAAGGCTCAGGTTCTTATATCCCTGTTGTCCAGTGATAAGGTTCATCCTCGTTTGGCATTTGAACACAGTGGTCTTTTCGTTGACCCGGAAGTTGCTTATACCATGAGTAAAGAGTATGCGGAGGAACGAAAAGCCGAACTGGAAAAAGAGTTGGCTGAGGATAACATGAACGCTTCTGAGGATGATGAGGGAAACGAAGATGAGGACTCTGCTGAAAAGTGATGAGTTGAATGTACTCACCTATGAGTACACAGACAAAATAATTCGTTATTTAATAAAGCAGATTGTACGCATTTTCGGAAATGCAAAGGGTGTTCTTATCAATGCCGATGAAAAGGAAGTTCTTTCATATTGTCATACGATGTTTGAAGAATTGTATGCCGTAACATACAAAGCCTTTGAAAAACTCGGAAACAGAGTCTATAAAGACAATGGTGGAAAAAGAAAGCTTGGTTCTGAATGGTTAGATGAGTTCTTGCTTGGATATAGCCAAGTTACCAAGTATGTATGGGAACATGAATTTGACCGTAAAGAAGCCCGTTTTGCGGAAGCTGTAATTGCTTCAATCAATCGTGTGGCTGAAATTGATGCGGGAATGAGAACCATATCCCGTATGCTCAAACAGGAAGCCATTGAAGTAACGGATGCTGCGGCAAGACAAGCTTATAAGGATTTGGGTGTTGAGGAAGTAATTTGGGTGTCAAATCGTGACGAAAAAGTTTGTTCGATTTGTAAGAAGCGGGATATGGTCAAGTATGAACTCAGTAAAGTTCCCCCAAAGCATCCAAATTGTAGGTGCTGGTTAATCCCCTATCCTTTTGATGATGAGGACTAAGGCATGACAAAACTTGAATTACCTGAAAAGATTGTAGATGCAATCTTTGATGCCCTTAAAAGAGGGAACGATGTTGAATTGAAAAAGGTCAACGGGCAAATCGTAGTAATTGAAATACAGCGAAAGTTAAAAGTGAAATCTCCTATATAACTGGGTATAGGAAAGAGCCAACCGGGGCTATGAGTCGAAAGGACTTGTAGCCCCGGTTTGTTTATGGATATAACCCCGTAAGGGTTTATATATCAGCGGTAGAGAAACCGCTTATCAACTCGCAAAGTTCAGAGAAGAACTAAAAACGCAAAATTCATGTTCAGAGAAGAACTAAAAACGCAGGAGGAATTTACTATGGCAAAGATTGATGTAAGCAAAATTAGCGGTTACGCTGACATGACCCCTGAACAGAAGTTGGCGGCTCTTGAGGGATTTGATATTCCTGACCCTGACTATTCCGGGTTTGTGAAGAAAGACCAGTATGATAAGACTGCTTCCGAAGCTGCGGAATGGAAAAGAAAGCATAATGCCCTGCTTTCTGAGGAGGAAAGGAAGAAAGCTGAGTCTGATGAAGAACTCACGAAAATTCAGAATGAGTTGGCGGCTCTGAAAAAGGAAAAACAGGTTAGTGAGCATAAAGCTGAGTTCATGGCTCTTGGTTATGATGATGCGCTCGCAACCGAAACGGCAAAGGCACTCGCTGATGGAGATTTGGCAAAGGTCTGTGGTAATCAGAAGAAATTCCTTGAAAATCATGACAAGAG
>JAZLIE010000063.1:0-1841 GCA_045617165.1 Candidatus Enterocola sp.
CCACTCTTGACGCCATACGCTGCGTGCCTGCGTAGTAGTGCTTGGAGTAGCGTCCGCCTTGTGTCTCCACAAAGTAGGGTGAGAAGTAGGCGGAGTAGCCATCTGCGTTTTCTATGACGGACTGAGACTCCCCGGCGTCAACTCCCACGTTTGTCTTGTTCCCGTAGCGCTTCAACGCACGTTCACCTGTGTGGTTGTAAAACATTTAATTCTTTTAGAAAGATTCGCTATTTTTGCATTTTTATAATTATCAGTTACTAGTCTTATTAAATATCCCTCGTAACAAGGACTTCAACAACTCTTCGTATGCAATAGATTCCTTATGATTATATTTACAATTCATAGGGTTTAGACTTATTATGGTCTTTTCATCTATATATTGCCCTAATAAAATTTTTTCTTCATTCTTTAACACAATTCTTGTATATGATGTCATCAATCTCGGGTAACTTTTGGATAAGTATGTACACTCAATTATGTCGTCAACGTGAAATTTTATTGTTCCACTGTATTTGTTGTAGTACACTACATTTCGCATTTTTTGATCAATGGTTATTAAAGTGGACAAGTCATATATAATACAAACAATACTTGCATATAAGCCTAAAAGACCATATAAAAAACAATATGCAAGGACAAAAACAGCAATCCAAAATATAGCATCTCTTGTTTGTTGATAATTATCAAACATAAAAAACAGCCCTTCAAAGACAGTAATTATCAATATTAATGACAAAGCAAACGACGCAAAAAAATAAATATACTGCGATTTTCTATGAAAAATAGATATTTCCATAAACTAGTAACCAAAATTATATACATTAAACCAATTTTCAATATTATTTAACTTTGCGTTCAAATAATTGTATGTGTCAATAACATATCCGCCTACTGGTCTATAAAATGTATCAATCATTAAGGCAGAGCAAGCACCCCACAATCCAGTTGCTGATAATGCATCTACGACTAAATTGTTTACATTATTTAATGTTTTACCATTGTTTACAATATCTTTAATATCAGACGTTATACTATAAACAGATAACACATTTCCAGTTATACTTAATCCATTCTTTAATCTATGATATTGTTCCCCTAAATTATATGCAGTATGCCCATCTCCAACATAGCGTTCCATAGTTTCACCTAAATATTTATACGAATCAGATATTGAACCTGAAATTTGCTTACCAACCTCAATGGTTGCTGATGTACAATCAGATATTATTCTATTTAATTGCTGTCCTGAATTATTATTTGAAGTTTCATTTTTTCCTTGAACAACTACATCTTCTAAATTTATTTGGTCACTATTTGAATTGAAATTGTGCCACTTGTCATCAGTCATTGCTCCTGACTCAATATCCTCCATACCTGTAGGGTCAATCAGTCTTACAGGATTTCCATGACAATATACATACGGACTCACATCAGGATATTTCTCTGCAAGGGGGTCAACGCCAAGCCACAGTGCCGCACTTGGGTCATAGTACCTTGCTCCGTAATAATATAGTCCTGTCTCTGCATCCAACTCTTTTCCGTTAAACTTGTACGGTGTGACGTCCCTTTCTTCTATAAACGTTTCTCCGTATGGGGTGTAGGCTAAGTATTGCGCCACATCGCCGTTGCGGTCTGTGATGAATGTTGTACTTCCCAAATGGTCTGTATGGAAGTAGTAGAGGTCTGGAGCGGACTCATTGGCACCTGCAACGGCAGAGGCATTGCTTGCACCTGATGTGGTAGTGCCTGTATCTGATGCCTTTATGTTCTGCATGTTGTTAAAGTCTCTCATAGCCTCCTTCTCCTCTTTTGAGGGTTGTTTTTCATCGTTGGCGTTTCCG
>JAZLIE010000064.1:0-3932 GCA_045617165.1 Candidatus Enterocola sp.
GTGTCTCACCTCGCATTCCTGCAATAACATCAACGCCTATGAAGGCATCGGGGTTCAGAGATTTTATCTTACCTATTTTTGAGGCGAACAACTGAGTGTCATAACGGCGGTGCATAAGTTTCAAAACCTCATCTGAACCACACTGAAGCGGAATATGGTAGTGTGGAGCAAAGCGTTTGCTATGAGCGCAGAACTCTATTATTTCATCAGTAAGCAAGTCCGGCTCTATTGATGATATGCGGAAACGCCCAATGCCCTCAACATCATCTAAAGCCTTTATAAGTTGCAGAAAATCCTCCCCGTTATGCTTACCAAAATCACCAATATTCACTCCTGTTAGTATTATCTCCTTGCCACCTTGCAAGGCTACCTGATTAGCCATAGTGACTATCTCCGATATTCTGCCGCTACGGCTACGTCCGCGAGCGAAAGGAATTGCACAATATGTGCAGAAGCAGTCACACCCGTCTTGTATTTTTAGGAAATGACGTGTCCTGCCCTCTGATGACACCGATGGATAAAAAGGTGTAATATGCTTGCAATCAGAGACTTTTATCTGAGTATCAGGCTGTTTTTCATCAGATTGCAGCAGCCTTGACGGAATCTCAAACTTATCATTGGCACCCAATACCAAGTCAACACCATCAATAGTCGCTATCTCAGGGGCTTTCAGTTGAGCGTAGCAACCAGTTACAACTATGTAGGCATCGGGGAAGTTCTTATGAATTTTATGAATAAGTTGACGCCCCTTGCGGTCTGCGGCATCAGTTACCGTACAGGTGTTTATAACGCATATATCTGGTTTCTCGTATTTATTAACACGCTCATAACCAGCCTCATATAGAGTGCGGGCTATATGTGATGACTCTGCAAAATTAAGTTTGCAGCCAAGTGTATGGAAACTAACCTTTTTCAAGATACGCTCAATGTTGTGCAAATTTACATCTTTTTCCATATCTTTGCCTATATCAATCTTACTAATCAATCAAATATATTATGAAAACACGGCTTTCTCTTCTTGCTCTTATAGTTCTCACACTATCCTCCTGCACTCCTAAAACAGGTATTGAGACTGACACAAAGGTATCAAGCGGTAAACTTTTAAGACACTATGTGTTTGATGAGGCGTTTGGAGACACTCTTACATTTGATGTATGGACTCCTGACGGATACTCTTTTTTCAAAAAATATCCAGTTCTCTATATGCACGACGGACAGATGCTTTTTGACGCTGACAAGTGTTGGAATCACAAGGCTTGGGAGATGGACGATGCCGCCGGCAGACTTATTACATCAGACTCCATTACCCCGATAATAATTGTGGGCATTCATAATCTGCCAACCCGCCTATGTGACTATATGCCCGCACAATATGACTCACTAATGGCTGAAGGTGGTGAAAAGGCTGAGATGGACAAACTATTCATAGGCAGGAAGCGTGGCGGAGAGTATGTCAGTGCCATTGTTAATACAATAAAACCTATTGTTGATACTGAATACCATACAAATCCCGCACAAGAGGCTACCGCCATTATGGGTTCAAGTATGGGAGGTCTTATCTCCCTTTACGCCATTTGTGCCTACCCCGATGTCTTTTCATCGGCTATTTGTATGTCAACACACTTCTCTACAAGTGCGGAGCGGGAAGAACTTGCTGACGCCATGTACAAATACACCATCACCCACTTGCCAGACCCGCAGACACACAAGTTCTATTTTGACAACGGCACTATGCCGTGTGATGATGCCTATATACCATTCTTCAATAAGATGGCTGATACACTGAAGGCTAATGGATATGGTGAGAACAACCTTCTCTGCAGAGAGTTCCCAGGTCATTGGCATTCAGAGGAGTATTGGGCATCAAGGGTGAACATACCACTTAAATTCATCTACTCAAAATAGCATACGCCACAATTAAGGACAAAAAAAAGAGTGAATCTGTCATACAGGTTCACTCTTAAGTTTTGCACCGTAATAAAGAGGCGCCTCGCCTCAAATTTATTTACGTTTTGCAAAAATAGCGTCAAACAACTTAGTGTCCACACTACCGCGATAATTAATTTCGTAATTGTACATAGTTTTAAAATTTTTATTTCAACTCTCTTGTCGGACTCTCTTGTCCAACCTTTCTGTGACAAATGTAGTGCCACTTGTCAGAATGGCATAATTATATGCAAAGTTTTTTTGTTAAAAAACAGTGCAATGGTTTGCAATTTTCATTCGCTTTGCAACATCTTTGCTAAAATCTTACACTTATGTAACAAAATGGTTACAGGAATTTCAAATCCTGCTACTTTCTGCCATAATCGGCAGGTATCTCACCCCATTTGTCAGTATTCCATTTGTGGATTGGAGTTGTGTAGTCATTCTCAGCAAGCCATTTCTCCGCCGCGGCAATGCGTTCAAACACTTGCTGATTATTTGGCGTAGGAATAAGTTTAGTGTTGCATTTCCCCTTTTTAACCCATCCCTGAGCCGTTACAGAGTCAGAATATATTATTATATCATTTAGCCCCTGTTTCTTTATAAGTGCAAGCCCGTGTACTATGGCAAGGAACTCACCTATATTATTGGTTCCTAATTTATAGACCGGGCTTTGGAATATGACCTCACCCGTTTTAACATAGACACCCCTGTACTCCATATCACCTGGATTTCCACCACAGGCGGCATCTACCGCAAGAGCGTTTTGAATGGGTTCCTTTTCAACAGGGTCATACTTGTGATTTTTTACGTATGAGCCTTTACTCTGTGTCGCCTTGCCTTTCAGATATCTCTCATAGCCCTCTTTATATGCAGCCTCAGCACTATCCCTATCAGGGAAAGCCTTGAATTTAGCACCTTCAACACCCTTTACCTGCTCCTCACAAGCAGCCCAAGTGCCAAAGACTCCTGTAGCCTTTCCAGCCCATACAACGTAAAATTTACCTTTGGCAGCCATCGTGGTGTTTTATTTTAAGTCTATAGACAGGGCATTCACCCCACTCCTTGTAGTATAGAAGCATATAGGCGATGGCTGTACTAAACGCCCCGATAGGAGCCCCCACAAGCGTGTCCTCCAGAAAATGGCAGGAGAGATAGATGCGTGAATATGCCGCTGCGACGGCAACCACCAGAATTGCCACCTGCCAAACCTTGTATTTTTTTGGAAGAAGAGCCGCCAAACAAGCCATAAAGGCGAAAATAGCCGCCACGTGACCACTTGGAAATGAATTATAGCCGCCAGGAATGGCATAGCCATCAACTACTGATGGCAGGTTTTCAAGACCTAACAGCGTCAGAGGACGCGGGCGTGCTATCGCATATTTGAGAGGTTGGGTAAGCAGAGCGGCAAAACCTTGTGCCACAAGTATGAACAAACCCTTTCTGAACCAGAATATAAGAACCACAATCCCCACATAGCACGGCAGCCCGCTGCCAAGCGTCGTCAGCACCCTCATACACACATCCATACACGGGCTATGATAACTGTTCAGCAGAAAATGAGTCTCAATTTGTCCGTTCTCAAACAAAAAGAGCCCCATTATAAGAATAATGAGCATCATACCTGCCCAGAACAGCAAGTTTTCCTTAAAATATAATTTCAAAGTCTCCTTCATACTTGCACAAAGATACACAAAAGCGAGAGCAGATGCAAAAATATCTTCTTTGAGCGAAGCGTAAAAAAAGATACGCAAAAGAATTCCGTGCCACATCTCCTTGAGGTTGCGGTGACGAAGTTTCACTTCTACGGACCAAGTTAGACGCAACAACCTCAAGGAGATTTTTTAGGAAACATTCAGCCACCAATTGAGCAAATGTCTTCTTTTTTTGGTGGGGGAAAATCAATGCTTCAACACAATCAAATCATAATACATTAAACGTGTCGGGCATTTATATATCTGTTCTTTTTTATGTTTTTGGTGGAGACATTCAAGTTCTTCTTCATC
>JAZLIE010000065.1:0-15655 GCA_045617165.1 Candidatus Enterocola sp.
CAAGTGGCTTCGCCAACCTTGACCGCAATAACGCTTCGCCGTTACATCGCCTACATAATCTTCAAACTTTTTGTTGCACTTCTTATTTGAATTTATATAATTTATGAATGTTTATGAATGTTATTTCACCGTCAGCAGAAACTCTGCCGCACACAGGAGACCTATAGTCCAGGCAAACGGATTATGGAACATTATTGTTTTACCCACCATCCTATATAGGTGAACGCAAGGCATAGAGCCAATGTGCCAAAGGCATAAAGAAGCCCAAGCCCTACTTGTCCCTCCTTTATCAACAGCAAAGTTTGTAGAGAGAATGTGGAATATGTGGTAAAACCACCGCATAACCCTACAATAAACAGCAATGCCCAAGTTTGGGTTTGACAACAGGCGGTCAACAAACCTATCAAGAAAGAGCCTATTATATTAACGGCAAGCGTTGCCCACTGCCCCGATATTAATGTTATGTTTGCCATCAAGGTAAACGCATAGCGGAGCATACTACCCACAGCCCCACCTACGGCAACTAACAAAAAAGATTTCAAAATGTTCATATTTCTATACAGAAGATTTATTTATCAATGATTTATAATGGATTTCATAAAAATCAAATATCATCGTGGTATAAATCTTCTGTTTTACCAGAATAATAATTAACTGTTACATAGTAATATGAATCTCCACCCCTACTCACTCCTTTTGATAAAGATATTGTAATTGGGGGCATTGAGTAATCTTCTGTGATTGAGCCATACAATTTCAAGAGATTTTTATTTTCGGACAAGTCCAATTCGTTAATATATTTAGAAGAATATCTGCTTGTCACACTGTTATAAAACATTTTTGCATCATCATAATTCCAAGTGTAGAAATGTTTTGACAACGAAGCCGCCACTAATTCTTTTTGTTTAGTAGATTTGTTGTATTTAAAGTAAAAGACAGCATAATCATATAAGACATCACCAATTGTTGGATTGACAAAGGTTATTGAATTATTGTCAGCTGTAAAATCGCCAAATCTTGCTTCTAATTTTGATTTAACAACAGATTCCGATTCGCCAAAATTAACACCAGCCACACCAGTTACAATATATGCCTTATCATAGAATGTGCTAACTTTACTTAATGCATCTACTAATTTAGCATCAGCATATGTGCACACCAAAGCACTGCTATCCATAAAAGCAATCAGAACTGTTTTGTTACTAAAACATAACATATAGTTATCTTCTTTATACTTAGAACCTAACCGACTCTTTATTGCATCAGGTATCTGATTGTTATATTTATTTTTCAAATTATTTTTGAATTGAGAGAAACGTTGTTTACAACTTTCATTGCAATCTTCAGCAAATGATATCGCAGATAATGTGTCATTTATAAAGCTTGCCATCATACGTGAAAATGAAAGACCTTCTTGCAAAAAGGGACCCGTATATATTAATATATCAACAGAATCTGATTTCAATTCAAATCCCGAGTCATTGAAATTTTGCTTGGCAACATCTTTGGTCGTTTTTCCTATTTCACAATTGTAAAACACATTTTGTATCTGATTTTCACCCCACAGACAGTTTAACGACACAAACATAAAAATAATGGATAACAAAACTTTTTTCATAATATAATTGAGTTATAATGATGATACAAATCTACAAGTTTTAATTGACTTTCGTGTCATTCGTAGTTTTTTTTATAAATACATACGGAACACTGTTGAGAATATTTGTTTTTCTATAGCGAAATTTGGTGCAATCAGACCGCATATAGCAATGGCTTCGTTTTAAATGCGAAAATGTGCAATTGACACATTTGGGAACAAAATATCCATGCTCATTCCATATAGCACTAAGAATGTCAATACTATCACATTCGTTTATAATGAAAATATTATCTCCTGGTATTAGTTTGTCTATGATGTTAAAACAAGAAACGCATTCGGATATGAATACCCTAGGATAATAATGAACGGTTATGATTTGTTCCGTTCTTGTATGCCTAATTTGCAAATCAGAAGGCTTTGAAACATAATGTTTCAACTTATGCTCCCAGATTTTATGTAAATCTCTGTTGATGTTATAAAATGCTATATTCGGGTTTTGGTCACAAATTTGTTTAAAGATATCTTCAAATGAATTTACCTTAATTTCAATCATCTTGATGCCAGAATTAATTTTTTCATCACTGCATTTGTGATTTACTAAAACCTCTAAAAACATTGGCTCATTCTCATTATCTTGTGAGTTTGACAATTTCACATCACCGATAAACCCATTATATCCCCTTTCTATTTCGCAGGTATCATATATTTGTTTTAAATCTTGCCTATATACAAACTCACCATTACATTCTTTCCAATAATTGAATCTCGCCAATTCACACATATCATATTTTGGACAGTGATTTGTTACAGCGTATGATATTTCAAATTTTTCATTTTTGTCAAATAGTTGTTTTAAAAGGTGTTTCGCACATTTATGAAGATATGATTCCCAACAACACTCCGTTCCAGATTTATGTGCAAAATGATGTTGTCTGATTTTGCCGTTGTTTTTAACAATTAAAGGTTCTTTACAGTTAGGACAAATGTATTGACCATCCTCTTTTCTTGCATCATCAATAAAAACCAATTCATTGTTTTTATTTAGTGCATATTGATGATATTGTTCTTTTTGTAATTGCATATTACAGATATGTATATGTTGTGTGTAATTTGGGTATGATGTTATCTCTCACATATAACATTAACTCTTTCCATTCTTCTATAGTCTTAAAATCAATTTTAATATCGGCTAATGTTGAACCATATAATTTATTGTTCCACAAGTCAATAAATACACCACTTTTATATTCTATAGGTGTCATTGTCAGTATTTTACTTGTCTCTTTGTTCCATTTTTCCCATAGTCTCTCACCTATAGTAAAGCATATACCTGAATCTCCTAATCCGTAGTCTGGAACAGGAATCTCATCAATAGCATTCGGACAAAAAACAATAGTGTAATTCATATCTAATTCTTTTAGAACATCAGGCATCACCTTCCAAAATTGTGTCAATGCCTTTCTATTTCTAACATCTATATGTTTTTCTTCATTACAATCACCTATAAATTCAAGATTATCAGCAAGATCTTGAAAAAAATTATGATTTAACACTTTTGAAAATCTTGACAACAACGAAATATCTATGGTTGTACGACTAAAAACATTGTACAAATTTGTTCTTGACAAATGTAATTTCTTTGCTGTTTTTGAAACATCTAATTGTTGCTTGCGAATTTCATTCTCGATCAACTTACCAATACTAAAAGTCATAACTACTATCAATTTTTTACAAAGTTATTAATTGTAACTTGTGTTTAATTTTTTTTTGTGTACTAAATTTTTGTACAAAATAACAAGATGAAAAACGCCAAAAATTACTAACAATGGCATTTTTCAGGTCTAAAACAAATATTTATAGAGGTATAAAAGTCGACTGAGAGGAACTTTTCCTATATGGTATGTTCCATTATTAAAATGGATTGTGGAGCTTATTTAAATATGTCTAAACTACGGTTTGTTTGTCAATGGAGTTTCTGCATACTGTAGCCTAACTGTTTAAGGTGTACAGATGCACCAATAATATACATAACACGCAAAGTTCTTACAAACAAGTAAAAAGCATCTGTAGAGCCTGGCTCCACACCTTGATGGCGTAGCAGATTATTCGCTTTTTCAGCACACAAATGAAAAGAAGTGTCAAGCATTGCGGAGTTATCATCACTTAATTTATAATGCAACACATTCTGTACTATGTGCTCATCCATATCATCAAAGCCATTAAAACCCAATAATGATTTGTATGAGCGCACTCTGTTCTGTTCCCAATCTGTATCCCACCAATGTGCCACAGCAGCACCTATGTATGCAGCCCAGGCAAGTGTTGCTATCGGGTAACTGTTGTACTCACGTACGGCATCTATCATAAAATCAGCGGAAAGGTCTTTCCACTTATCCTCAATATCCACACTTGACGGCAACTTACCACTCAACCATCCACGCTCATTGCATAGTGCAATCAACTGTTGCAAGAGTTCCGCCTCATAGTGGTCATACATCTCAATATTCAAATTGTTCTGTTCCATAGTAGTGTAAGGGTATCAAAAGTTAAGACGGCAGTCAGGCAAAGATAAGACCTGCAAGCAAAATGGCTGACAATACATACATAGGTATTGTCAGTTTTTTATATTTGCCTATACAAAGATTAATAAACAGATAAGACAACATTCCTATTGCAAGCCCTGTTGAGACTGAATATGTAAACGGTATGGAAATTGAGCATAGGAAAAACGGCAACGCCTCTGACATATCATTCAAGTCAACATCCTTTATAGGAGTTATCATAAACGCACCTACAATTATTAGAACAGGAGCAATAGCGGCACTTGGGATTGCCAGAAACAGAGGTGAAAACAGCATTGCCAGACCAAAGCATACGGCTATCACAAAGGCAGTAAGTCCGCTTCGTCCGCCTTCCGCAATGCCTGCCGCACTCTCAATATACGTTGTGGTGGTGCAAGTTCCAAACAAGGCACCTGCCACCGTTGCCACCGCATCAGCCATAAAAGCCTTTTTTATCGGATAATCGGGGCAATTAGGGTCAATTTGTTTTGATTTTGTAATCACCCCGACTATAGTCCCTATAGTGTCAAACATATCCATAAACAAGAATGTAAACACAACTATCAACATATCAAAAGAGAATATCTCACCCCATTCAAATTTGCAGAATATAGGTTCAAGGCTGCCAGGCATTGAAACCACACCGTTATAATGAACCTGCCCGAAAGGTATAGCCACAATAGTGGTTGCAATAATACCAATCAACATTCCTCCCTTTATTTTCAGCGATACAAGAGCACCTGTAATCACAATTCCTATCAGACATATTATTACATTAGGGTCTGATATGGAGCCTAATGATACCACAGTTGAAGGATTGCTTACAACTATATGTGCATTTTCAAAACCGATTAATGCTATAAACAGACCAAAACCAACGCTCAAGCCTCTTTTTAGTGAATTTGGAATGGAATCAACAATCAAATTTCTAAGATTTGTAACGGTGAGTAGAATGAATATCAAACCTTCAATGAACACCGCAGTAAGTGCAAATTGCCAAGTATGCCCCATTGTAAGGCAAACAACAAATACAAAGAACGCGTTTAATCCCATTCCTGGAGCAAGCCCGAACGGCATTTTGGCATAGAATGCCATAACCAGCGTTCCAACTATTGCCGCAAGTGCGGTTGCTGTAAAAACAGATTCAACAGGCATAATGGCTGAGAACATTGAAGGATTGACAGCAAGTATATATGCCATTGCCAAAAAAGATGTCACACCTGCAATAACCTCATTTTTGACAGTCATTGTTTGGGGATTGAAACCAAACAGTTTATTTAAAGTCTCCATTATAATATTGATTTCATTTGCGACGCTAAGTTAAAGCATTTTATAAAATTTAGCAAATTCCGCTGTGAGAACTAACTATACCGTTTATTTTGTAACTTTACACCGCAATGGCGACACACATTTTCAATCCACAACATGATTTGGCGTTAAGCGAGGGGAACCCGTGGTACATACCTCCTAAATCCGCTTTACAGTTTGCGGCTGACTGTGCCTTGCTGCCTATATGGTACGCTGATGAGGGAGATTCAGTAATTTCCCCGATGCCTGACAATGAGTGGTGGCACGGAATGTGTGAGCGTTTCCCACGACTGAAAAAGATTGATATAAAGCAGAATATAGCAAACGGAGATATACTTGAGCCCTGGGGACAAGATGCTGAGGTATATTACCGCCTTAAAACAGAGCCACAGGTTGATATTACTCGCATAAAGGAACTCTCTGACCGCAAGATGACCTGCAAGGCACTTGAACACCTGCGTCAGAAAGGCGTTACAGAACTGCCTGAAACACCCGCAATACTTACCACTGTAGATGAGATAGAGATGTTTATAAAGAGCAACGGCAGATGGGTGCTGAAACTACCGCTTTCAGGTAGCGGAATCGGGGTTATAAAGGGAGAGAGAAGCCTTGATGAGGGTATGCGAAACCGCCTTATAAATGAACTTAAAAGGAACGGTCATATTATGGGAGAGCCCTGTTATGACAAGGTGCTTGACTTTGCAATGGAGTTTCACAGAGCAAAAGATGGCAAGTGTTTTTTTGATGGTTACTCACTATTCACCACTACAGAAAAAGGTATCTATGCAGGGAACCTGCTTGCTTCCAACGCCATTATTGAGAGCAGAATAGCAACATATATAGCTACAGAAAAACTGCACACGGCACAAAAACTGCTGTCAGAGTTCATATCAAAAGAGTACACGGGCTACGCCGGACCCATCGGGGTGGATATGATGGTCTATAAAGAGGTCGATGAGTACAAACTGAACCCGGTGGTGGAGATTAACGTTCGTCACACAATGGGTATGGTGGCACGCCGCCTCTATGACAATTTTCTGAGTCCTGAGAACGAGGGTTGGCTGCGGATTATCCGCCTTAACCACGATGCCATACCAGCGGGAGCAATACAACTATGCCCCATAACAGCGGAGACACAAGTTGCCATTGTGGCGGATATGATGAAAATTTAGTAACTTAGCACCCTCAAAAAAACAAAAGAAGATGAAACTGATTCCAAGTTTTCAAGTAGACCATACAAATCTGATGCCAGGCATCTACATTTCAAGGACAGACAAGGCGGGGGACATTCTTATAACCACATTTGATATTCGTATGACCAAGCCTAACCGTGAACCTGCCATAGCACAGGCTGCAATGCACACATTTGAGCACCTTGTGGCTACATTTATGCGCAATGAGCCATCTATAAAAGATGATGTAATATACGTGGGACCAATGGGTTGCCATACTGGAATGTATGTTATTTTGCAAAAGGAGCACTCTATTGAGGAGGTTCGCCAACTAATGATTAAGGCAATGCAATATGTTGCTGATTATGACGGTGAGGTTCCGGGAACAACGCCAGCCACCTGCGGTAACTATCTGTTACATGACCTCCCGATGGCAAAATTTGAGGCGAAACGCTATGCAGAGAGGCTGAGAGATGAGTTCTGCTGTGAGTATCCTCACGCATAGGCACTATAGATTTAAATAAAAATCTTTAACAAGTGATTTAAACTGCTCAGTGTAGACTTTACGCTGGGCGGTTTCTATATAGAGATGTTCCTCCACGATGGTTGCCGCATCAGCAGCAGCATTAACAAACCACAGCACCACCCTTTTGTGCGGTGCGTCAATCACAGGGTGGACATAGAGCGTGCTTTGCAAATAGAGCCCGTATGCCAACGCCTCTCCCACAAAACAATCCATATCATCTGACGGCAGAATAACATAGAACCTGCCACCCTCCGCAAGCACTTTAGCCACACCACCACATAACTCAGCAAAGGAGAGCGAGTCATTATGACGTGCCAGAGTACGCCCTGCCGATGGTGCCTTTAGTGATGCGGTGAAGTATGGCGGATTACAAAACACCCCGTCAAATGTAACTCCTTTAGCAGCAGCCTCAGCGGCAAAATTCTGCCAACTGTCACAAACAGCCTCAAAACCCCAAGGTGAGGCGGCAAAGTTCTCTGATGCCTGTGCGGCGGCATCGTGGTTAATCTCTACGGCAGTAATGGAAGCGGAAGGGTAACGCTGTTTTATCATAAGGGAGACAACGCCTGTACCCGCACCAACATCAACAAGGCGTGAGCAACCATCAAAATCAGCAGTGGCACCCAGCACAACACCATCAGTGCCGACTTTCATGGCACAGCGCTCCTGATGCACGGTAAATTGCTTGAAACTGAAGAATGTGTTTGGCATAAGAATACAAAGTTACTTTTTTTTCATAAATTTGCCCTATGAATATGAAACCATTTGAAAAATTTGCCGCAAGCAGTGATGATGAGCGTCTGACACGACGTGAACTACCCATATACAATACCGTGGGTGATATTCGCACCCCTTTTGACCGTGACTACACCCGCATTCTGCACAGTTTCGGGTTCCGCCGCCTCAAACATAAGACGCAAGTATTTTTCGGCGGAGCGGGTAATGACCACGTATGCACCCGTATGGAACACGTGACACACGTAGGTTCAGTTGCATTCACCATAGCAGATGCCTTAGGTTTGAATTTAGGGCTTGTAAACGCTATGGCTTTAGGCCACGATATGGGTCACGCCCCTTTCGGACATCACGGAGAACGGGTTTTAAGTGATATTACAGAGAACTACCTTGGTGAAACATTCTGGCATGAGAAAAACGGGCTTCACTTTGTTGATGACATAGAACTGCTGCAAGACCATCAGGAGCGGTTGCAGAACCTTAACCTTACATACGCGGTGCGTGACGCAATAATATCACATTGCGGTGAGATTGATGAGAGCAGCCTGCGTCCACGTTCTGAATATATTGACCTTAGTGAGTTTAAGAAACCGGGGCAGTATCAGGCATTTACTTGGGAGGGCTGCGTTGTAAAACTCTCTGACAAAATAGCATATCTTGGGCGTGACATTGAGGACGCTGAGATGCTCGGCTACTTTGACTCTGACCTGAAGGCTGAACTGCGTGAGATGTCAAAAGGATTCGGAGACCATCAGGCAATAAACACTCCCTCAATAATCCACAACCTTATTCTTGACATCTGCGCTAACAGCACTCCTGAAAAAGGTCTCTGTTTCAGCCCCGATGTCTATGCACTGCTCTGCCGCATAAAAAAGTTCAACTACAGGAACATATATATGAGCCCCCGTCTTGAGAGTTACCGTAAATATTCTGAACTTATAATAAATGAGTTGTTCAGAGTGTTAATGGAATACTATAATGGCTCAGAGACCATACGTCTGATGGCAAGCCGCAATTATGACAACCTTGCCTTTGTAAAGGAGTTTGCTGAATGGGTGCCAGCATATTGTGAGGGAGGCAAAGGCGTTAACAAGAAGATTTACGGCAAACTTGACACTAAAAAACTCTACGTGCGTGCCGTGGTTGATTTTATTTCAGGAATGACGGACACCTACGCTGAAAAATCATTTGAAGAGTTACTCAAGTGCTGACAAACAGCATTTTGTAGAGAATTTCAATTGTGTTCAACAACTTAATTCAAAAAAACTTGTTTTTATAAAATATTTATTATACATTTGCAAGCGAAAGACTTCCCCCTTAAAAATTAACTTAATTCATTATTTGTACTATGAAAAAATTTTTAATGGTGGCGAGTCTGTTTTTTTTCAGCTTTCCCTTTTTGTGTGCACAACCTGATTATCTTGTAGGTAGTGCAAAAGTGTTTAACGAGTTATCAAGTGGTCAACCATCGGGTTCCAACATGACTATCTGCGAAAGGACAAGTCAGAATGTTGCCGGAAAACTCATTTCCGCATATAAGGATTCACTCGCCTGGCTTAAATTCGCATACGGAGCCAACGGCTGGAACACACAATGGGCTGGTTCCACCTCAGAAGAAAAAACCGTTTCTGTCAATACGGTAGAAGAAGCCATTTACGGAAATGCAGATGCAAAAAACCTACTTATTCAAGTTTCTGCGGGAAAATACTACACAGTAAACATTTCCCGTAAAAACGCTGATGCAAATAACAAGTTTATTGCAATAGAAACAGCTTTCAAACCAGTTTCAATCACATCAGCCACCTGTCAGAATCCTGAAAAAGGCAAAGATGCAACCGTTTCCATAACATTGTCAGAAAGTAAGAATGATTCTGAAAATGTACGTTTCGCATATTCAACAGACGGTCAAAACTACACATCAGGAACCTTGACCGGAAGCGGAACATCATATTCAGGAACAATACCCGCATCTGTTAATGTTGAAGGAGCAACCATAACATACTTTGTTTATACACTTCTTAGTGAGGTTGCACTTACAGATTCAAATTTTGATCTTATGTGCCTTAGCAGTCAGATAGGTGAATACTCATTTGCAGACAAACCTATAGCACAAGCCACAATAAAAGCACATCATAATTCCGTTAACCCACAAGATGCCACAGATTTTGCATCATTATATGTAAGTGACAACGGCGGTTTGGACAGTGATGAATTTACAGGCGATTGCACTTACCTGTGGCAAATCTCCACTGACAACGGCGCCACATGGGGCAAATATAAAGATGGAAAGAAAAACAACACAAACAACATAAGACCAATAAAACCAGCGCAATATCGCTGTATGATAAGCAGAAAAGATAAAACCACTTCAAAAGAGTACAGCACATATTCTAATGCTATTGAAGTTACACAGGAATACGGCGAAACCGTAACTATTTCATCAAAACTACCTGTAATTATTGTCAGGACTGATGAAAAGCCATTCCCTGTTGAACCTGACGTTGAATACGGATTCCTGTCAAGCAATGAGGCACTTGCCGCCGGTAAGGCAAAACGCAGCGTTGATGTAAAGATACTATGGGACGAGACCTCTACCGATGACACCTCTGTAACATATACAGAAAAAGATTTAAACAATCCGGACCGTTTGTACTATGACAGAAAGGCAAGAATGAATTATAGAGGTTCTTCCAGTATGGGTAATGCACGCAAAAGTTACGCATTTGTTGTTGGAGCGGACGAGTGTACCAATAAGGGAACATGGGTAAAAGACAAAAAGAAAATGTTTAACATAAATGACACTAAAGACAAGGACTTTATTCTTTATGCGGCAGAGGGTGACGACACTAAAATGAGAAACATTCTGACAATGCGTATGTATGAGGATATGACAGGGCTTTGGAACCCTCACGCAAGATACGTAAGACTGTATGTAGATGGCAAAGACTTGGGCGTTTACGTATTTATGGAGAAGGTTAAAGAACAAGACAGCAGAATTCAAGTTGCGGATGAAGGATACATATTTAAATTTGACAGAACAGACTTAGTGGATAGATATGGTACAACAGACGGTGGAAGAAACTGTTTCAGTTCAGACAGAACAGGCTGGAAAGACATACACACATACGGTCTTGTTGTAGATCAAGGCTATGAAGTTATTTTCCCGGAATGGGACGAAGAAGAGTTTACAGAACAGACCTGGAACAGCAGAATAGACTACCTTAGAGATAAGATAAACACATTTGAGGGGGCTTTGGCAAATAACAATTATACAGAAGTCCGCAAACACCTTGACTATGAGTCCTGGGCAGATAATTTCATAATAAATGAGTTTGTTAAAAACATTGACGGTTACCGTTTGTCCCAGCAATACGTACTTTATGACAAAACAAGCAAAATAGAGGCACAGCCATTGTGGGATATGGAATTAGGATTCAACGCAAACGGATATCAAAGAGAGGAGAAAGGTTGCACCAGCACACACGGCTACTTATATGACAACGAATTTGTTCATAATGACCCATTCACCATACCATTCTGGTGGAACGGAAAAGACAGAGAAACCGTTGGTGGCAACGGACTTATGGGAGATGATTGCTTCAAGGCAATGATCAGATACCGCTGGGAGAAACACATTGCTGAGGGCGGAGCCCTGACAGATGCATCAATATACTCTCATATTGACAATTTCATAACCTCTTTAGGTAAAGACCAGAGACCAGAAGTTATAACAGATTGGGCAACACGCAGACGTGAGAATTTTGGTGCTTTAATCAGCGAATACCCACAAGTACTTAAAAGTGCTTCAATATCCGGCGGTAATGTAAGTAAAATAGGAGACAAACTTGAACTTACCGCACAAGCAAATGGAGAAGGAGAATATTCTTATCAGTGGTATTTCAAAAAAGATGGTGACAAAGAGTGGAAAATCATTGAAGGAGCCACAGGAAATACCTATACAATTGACGCCATAAGCAAAAAGAATGTAGGAACATACAAATGTCTCCTTACCTCAAGCTTTTGCGAGTGTATGTCTTATAGTATAGAGAAAGAGATTCTGATAGACAAAATAACAGTATCTGTCTCATCTAATGATGATGAGATGGGTTCCGTATCAGGCGGCGGAGAATACTATGTAGGCTCTGATGTTGAAATAACTGCGACAGCAAACGCAGGTTACAACTTTACAGAATGGAATGATGGTAACGACTCAGAAAGCAGAACAATAGAGGATGTTTGCACAGATCAGGAATATGTTGCTTATTTTGCTGAACAAATAACCACAGAGGAACTTGCGAATCAAGAAAATCCTGTAATTATCTACGTTAAAGGCAAAACAATCCACATTGAGAATTGCGACACTGAGAGCATAAGCATCAGCCAACTTGACGGCAGAACAATCTCACAAGGAAAGGATATCCAGAAAGTAGAATCCGAAGGTATTTATATAGTAAACGCCAACGGAGAAAATTATAAAATAGCGGTTGAATAAACCGCTATTTTTTTATATAAGATGGCATTGCACCACATCTTGTACATACAAACGCAGATATATCCACGGCTGTTTTATGTGCCTCGCATAAAGATTTCCCCATAAGCAGAGAAGCCACAAATGCGGCAGTAAAGCTATCTCCCGCACCCACAGTATCAACAACCTTAACTTTAGGAGTTTCAATAAAAGATACCACTTCATCATTATTCCCATACACATAACTACCATTCTCGCCACAAGTAAGAACAATGGTATTAATATGGAAGTCATTCATCAATCTATAGCAGAAAGATTTAGCGTCACCATTATCTTTAAGCATTACCTGCAAAATATTCAACTCCTCATCGTTGATTTTTAACATATTGCAAATGTACAAAGAGGTTTCTATTATATGTTTTGAGTAGTAATTTTGTCTAAGATTAATATCAAAAACCTTTAGAGAGCCATCAGGCATTGAATCAATAAAACTTAATATTGTGTTTCTTGATAACTCATTCCTTTGTGCTAAAGACCCAAAACAGACAGCAGAGGTTTTTTCCGCCAAAACTCGCAAGTCATTAGTAAAAGGAATATTATCCCACGCCACATTCTTGCAAATATCATATTGAGGTACTCCTTTTTCATCAACCGATACTTGCACCGTTCCCGTTGGTTTATTACTGTCTGCCAAGCACAAATTAAGATTCTTTTCTAAAAGCAAACTCTTAATTTCATCGCCTAACGAATCCTTTCCAACAGCACTTACAACATACGCTGGCAAGCCAAATTGCGAGACATGGTAAGCAAAATTAGCAGGAGCGCCACCAAGTTGTCTGCCACTTGGCAAACAATCCCACAGAACTTCCCCTATACCCACAACAATATTATCTCTTATCATAAATTTATTTCAGATTAACCGCTCTCTGTAAAATGTATCTTGATTTACAACCAGATACTATTACATTACCCACACCAGAAAAATTCACATCAAGTGCATAGACAGCACCCGACACAAGTGCAAAGTGAGGATTGGCGAACCAAGCGTAACGCAGAAGCCGCCAAATAATTTGATTTTTTAGCGACAGAAATGCTTTATTGGGCAGAAGCTGTAACCAATCATAATCTCGTGCGTTCCACCATTTTGAGTGGCAAGATTGTTCAAATCAAGTCCGAAACAATAGCCCACGTTAAGACCTTTCCAATGGAAACTGCACATAGGCAAAAGCTGCATAGCCTGTATATTGTTTGTATTCCAACTGTGACGGTACGCCACCTGAACCCAATAACCCCAATTCTTGTCAATTTCCTGTCCAAACTTAAGATTAACATCCATTCCCACCTCTAAATATTTATTCATCTTAAGCATAACCATTGGCTCCAGATACTTATCACTTCTACCTCCTAAATCAAATGTATATCCACCAAACAGGAACCCTGTAAAAGGAGCGGGAAGTTCCTTATCTCCATATATATCAGATGTGGCTGGTATCAAATTTGTAAGAGACAGCCCCACAAATCCTCCATTATCCTTGTAATAAACACCAAAGTTGGCGTTTAGACCTATACCGTTTGTGTTAGCGAATGCGTTATCGGTCTGTGCTCTGGGGTCATCTTCATACAGACGCTTTGTATTAATGTAGAAGTAATTAATCTTGAGCGAGACACCAAAGGATAGTTGGCGGTCGTATGATGCCCTTTTTGAATACCTGCGTCCGCTTGAGAGAGGAATATGATAGGCAAATGTAGCCTGACCGCCCGCACGGTTTGAATAACCGTTACGGTCATTATAGAGATAGGCTCCTATACCCACATTTTTCCAAACTCTACCCTTATATGTAAGTAGTTGAGTCATAGGAAAATCTTTCATTCCCACCCATTGCATTCTGTTTGAGAACATAAGGTGGTGACACGGTTCAGCACCTGCCAGGGCAGGATTAACCAAATAGTAGTTAAAATGGTACTGACTATAAATAAGCTCATCCTGCGCATAAATAGCAGAAAGTCCTGAAACTGCAACAAAAATTGCCAATATAATTCTTTTTACCTTCACTATCTTTTCAAAACAAAGTGTCCTGTAAATTGTTTTCTAATCTCCTCTACCGTTATTATATACCAATAGTCGTCACTTGGCATCTCGTGTCCGTTATACATTCCGTCCCAACCCTTATAATCATCCGCTTTTTTCTCCTCAGAGAAACCACCCTTGTTAAACACATACAATCGCTTTCCATACCTGTCAAATATCTCCACCCTGTATTCTGAATAGTAGTTCAAGTTCTTTACTGTCCATAAATCATTCAAACCGTCGTCATTAGGACTGAAGAACACGTCCGGTATAACAGGCACTGGCGGCACCTCAAACAACTGCTGTGTCTCACATGTGGCACTGTCTTTCACATACATTATATGGGCACCTATGGTAAGACCAGTGAATATGTTGCTCTCCACAAACTCCTTGCCGTTGGTTGAGTAGTAGTAAGGCTCCGTCCCTGATTTCACTGTCACAAGCACCTCACCCTGCTCCATATTCTCTATGCTCTCTATTATAGGCAGAGGGTGTACCCTTACCGTGGTATTGGCTTTGGTTTTACACAAATCCGTGGATATCTCAACCTCATACTTCGTGGTCTCCCTCGGGGTAGCCTTTGGCGTAGCCGATGTAGCGTCGTCCAACGATGACGCAGGACTCCAGCTGTAGTACTTGCCGCCCGTCACCTCCAACTGCCTGCTCTCACCCACACATATATCGCCGTCCGGAGTTATTGTATATTCTATCGCAGGCTCCACATTCACCGTGCTGGTATTTGACGCCGTGCATACATCTGTCACATCGGCTCTATATTTTGTCGTCTGCGCAGGTCTCACAGTAACAGTGTCACTCTCCGATATCGGATTTTTATAATCACCATCAATGTACCAACCTACAGTGGCTGTGGCTGGGTAGTCCCACATCTTCAAAACAGCACCGTCTCCGTTGCAGATACTTTGGTCTGCACTTACCTTGAACTCTATATGTGGGTAAACCTCTATCTTAACCACATTGCTTGTATCACGGCATACGCCGTTCTCCACAGTCAGACGGTACGTGGCTGTCTCATCAGGGGCGTATCCCATTATGTCCTTGCTTGTCATGCCCTCCATCACCTTGTAGCCCGAACCTGTGTTATGCTCCCATATATACTTGGTGGCTGCACTGGTGTCATCGTCTGTAATATTTATCATTGAACCCTTGCAGATGTTCTTGTATAATGTGCTTATCACAGGATTTGCCGGTATGTCTGC
>JAZLIE010000066.1:0-58249 GCA_045617165.1 Candidatus Enterocola sp.
CTTGACAGCGCAAGTTACAAGTCGCTTTTTGATGCCTATCCGAACATCTCTCAACGAATTTTAACATCTAATATCCTACTTTTTGTGTATTAGAGTATTTTTGGATGAAAATCATCCTACTTTTTGCATATTAGACCTAAATTGCGGAATTAAGACTTGGTTTAATGGAGCGAAGCGACTAAGCCATCCCCTGAGGGGAGGGTTTGGGAGGGGGTCATAAGCGGTAAAAGGGTACAGAAAAGGGCTGGCGTTAGCCAACCCTTTTTTGTACCCGAGATGGGACTTGAACCCATACAGCCGTAATGGCCAAAGGATTTTCATACAAACTGTGGTACTGTACGTACCATCGTGGTGTTTGCTTGGACTATGTCTTAACCTTATCCTGCTGCGGACTTAGGTTGTGGGTATATAGTCTCTACACATTTAGGTTACCTTTCGGCTTCCACTTAGCTCGGCGTTCTTTGCATTTATAAGGCTGCAACATTCACCGAATTAGCCCACTTCTACATTAGAGATTTCTCCCTAAGCACTCATACCTTTGTTTTACCTTTAGATGGAAAAACAGAAAACATTGTTTAAGTCCTTCGTGTCTACCATTCCACCACTCGGGCGTCATTTCTGACTTTGCGGTGACAAAGGTAGCATAAAAAAAGTAAATACCGCTATTTTTCAGAAAGTTTTTTGTAATAGTCTGAGGCGTAGAATGACTGTGCCGCTCTGCATAGTTCTGAATACCACTCCTTGCCAAATGCGGCTATGAGAGGCTCTCGCAGGAATTTATATACAGGAACTTTTAGATTTGAGCCGTTTGAGCAGGCACACTTGCAGATATTCCATTTATGATACTCCACTGCGGTGAACTTACGATGCTTTTTTACACGCACAGGATATAGATAGCAGGATATGGGTTTGCGTATGGCACTCTTACCTGCATTATACGCCGTTTCAAGCGCACACTGCCAAATGCCATCTTTCTTGTAGGCGAAGACGCACTCCTTAGTAGGCATAAGCGTTGTGAGATTTTCTCCGTCAGAGTCTTTATAGGTTACGCCTTGCTCCTTAATGATGGAAATTGCCTCTGATGACAACATAGTGGTAAGAGAGGGAACCGCCGCCTCTATGAGTGGAATTTCTTCAGATGTTACAGGTGCGCCGCCGTCACCCTCCTGGCAACAGGCTCCGTGGCAAGTTGCTATATCACATACAAACTGCTCAGAGAAGAGCTCTGAACTTATGAGGGTCTCTCCAATTTCAATCATTACAAGTTGCAAAGCAGGGTTAGTACCACACGTAGTCATCATAATTGAATTCAGGTTCCGGCTCAGGCTTTGGATAGCGGTCTTTTTGGAAATGTACTGGTGCTACATACGCACTCTTAACTCTGTAGCCGTCAAGTGATGCCGCCCTGAACATTGGCATAGACTCCATAACACGCAGAGCCTCAGCATCTTGCTCTGGAGTAAGTGATTGAATAATCTTAAAATTCCCTGGCATTCCGCAACGGTCTATGACAAACTCAACAAGCACATCGCCTGTAACAAGAAGCGGATTACCTTGCTTGTCATTCTCTCCGCTATAGACTTCCACTATCTCTGTATTGCGTGAGATGAACAGGGCGAGTTCCACATCACCGCCAGGGAACTGAGCGTCAACAAGCCCTTGGGGATACTCACTATAAGTACCGCCATAGATTTGTGACGGCTCATCATCCTCACACTCTCCATAGATGCCTATGTACATATCATAGTCAGTGGCAGAGGCGGTGAGGGCACAGAATGAGAAGATGCTTAAAAAGATGAGATTCTTCGCTTCGCTCAGAATGACGGAGAACTTTTCACTAATTTTGATGCCGGGTATGCTGACGCCGCCGCACCAAGTGTTAATACAGTTACACATATAATAAGAATATCAGAAAATCTCACTTCTACGGGATAGGCGTTTACTATGTAAGAGCCGCCGTTACCCATTGTTATAAGTCCGAACCGTGCCTGTAGCCAGCACAAAATAAGTCCTATGACAATTCCAGCCACCACTCCTGTAAGTGATATGAGGCAGCCCTCACCCATAAATATGCGGAAAATCCCACGTTTCCTCATTCCTATGTTCTCAAGAACCTTGATATCTTCTCTCTTATCAATTATAAGCATTGAGAGTGAGCCTATTATGTTAAAGGCGGCAATCATAAGAATGAATGATAGTATAAGGTATGTTATCCACTTCTCCACCTCCATCATACGGTAGAAATCCTGTTGCTGATGATAGCGGTCAAGTACCACGAAATCAGAGCCTAAAGTCTCTTGTGTTCTCTTAATGAACTTGCTTTCACTCACCCCTTCTTTAAGTTTTATGTCCACTGAAGTAACGTCATTCTCATAGTCAAAGAGAGAGCGAGCCACATCAAGCGCCACTATAACAAGTGAGTTGTCATATTTCTCCTGCTTTACAAGAAAAGAGCCTGCGGGCCATACAACCTCCTCACGGAATGATTGGTCGGGGCGAATCATAGAAATCTTGCCCTCACGGTTAGGTGCGTATAGATAGATAGGGTCAACCAAATAGACTCCTGAGCCTATGGAACCGGCAAGAGCGCCTCCTGTAACCGCCTTACGGAAATTACGCTCCTTGAGTTCAAACTCGCCCTTGACCATAATGGTAGAGATATTTGTGAGCGTATCATAGTTGTCATCAACGCCTTTTACAGTGACGGGCAACTGTTTATCCTTAAACTTAAGCAAGGCGTTCTCCTGCACCACATAACTATAGAGGTCAATATCATCTGATTTAAGGGCTTCCACCATGTCATCGGGGTTGAAACTCTTGGAGTTAGCGGACTCAATGCGAACCTGCGGGTCAAAATTGCTGAACAGCCCCTCTATAACGCCCTGAAAGCCGTTATAGACCGATAGAACGCAGACAAGTGCCATAGTTCCCACCGCAACACCGCACACAGATATTAGTGAAACAATGTTAATAGCACTGTGACTCTTCTTGGAGAAGAGGTACCGGAGTGCTATGAGGGAGGAGACATTCATTATAAAGAAAAAAGAAGAATTCTTGGAGTAGCGAGAGCAGAAAAAATTTATTTTTTATGCCGAGTCACGAACAAGAATCACAACGAAGTTGTAAAGAAGAAAGAAGAGTTAAAATATTTCTTATTTCTTATTTTTTATTTCTTATTTTTTAATAGTTTGTCAATATTGTCTATATAGTCAAGTGAGTCATCTTTATAAAATGTGAGTTCAGGAACTGTGCGTAGTTGGAAGCGTGTGCGGGCGGCAAGGTCGTGCCTGATGCTTACGCTCTTTGAACTAATGAAGTCAAGTAGTTCCTGACACTTTTCTGACGGGAATATACTTAGGTATATTCTTGCAATACTAAGGTCTGGCGTAACTCTTACAATTGTAGGGGTTACTATTGTGCCAGGCATCTGACGTGTCATACCAAGAAATATCTCACTCATCTCTTTCTGAATGAGACGTGCAATTTTATTTTGTCGTGTTGATTCCATATATGCTATATTTTACTGTTATTATAAGATTCTTCGCTTCGCTCAGAATGACGGATACGGATTATTGTAAGTCCGTCTCGCAAAGGTAATATAAATCTGTCAACATCAGTGCGGGCGGCTATGTAATCATTAAAAGCAATGAGCCCTTTTGTCTGATAGTCATTACTTGCGGGCTTCTCAGTAACCTTCCCCGCCCATAAGGTATTATCAGCAAGAATAAAACCACCATCACGCACTTTTGGCAAAACAGCGTCAAAGTAGGCTATGTAGTCACGCTTGTTGCCATCTATGAAGACAAGGTCAAAGGTCTCATCAATCTGTGGAATAAGTTCAAGAGCGTCTCCTATTCTGAAATCAATTTTAGAGGCATACGGGCTCTGCCCTATATACTCACGAGCCATATCCTCAATCTCATCATCTATATCAATGGTTATAACCTTGCCGTCATCTGCAAGTCCCTCTGCTAGGCACATTGCCGAGTAGCCCACGTATGTACCTATCTCAAGTATGCGTGACGGACGCATCATATAAGATATGGTGCTTAGCAGTCTGCCCTGTATGTGACCACTCACCATACGCGGATGCAGAAGGCGGACATTCGCCTCACGGTCAAGGCGCGCCAGCAGTTCAGCCTCAGGCTGGGAGTGGGATAGTATGTAGTCTTCTATATTCATAGAAAGAAGAAAGAAGAAAGAAGAAATGAGAAATGAGAAATATTTTAACTCTTATTTCCTCTTTCTCATTTCTTATTTATATTGCAATATTGTTAATTTTTCTGCATTAAATATTGTTTTGGCACAGCGGCGTATGTCTGCTGCGGTTACGGCGTTAATGGCGGACTCCACCTCCTTCTTTTCTTTTATGCAACCTGTATTAAGATACTGTTTGGCCGCCCCCAAAATCCAAGATTCCCTGTTTTCTCCACATATTGTCAGATATGAGAGCAGACGACGCTTGGCAAGCCTCAAAGCATGTTCAGAGAGTTCCGTGTCACGCAATTCGGCGAGTGATGCGTGGATTATTGACAACACCCTATCCACATCTGCGTAATCACAACCTAAATATATATTCCAGTTTCCTGTCTCAAAATAAGTTGTGTAGTTTGAGTCAACCTCATATACAAGCCCCTCCTTCTCACGCAGTTTCATATTTAGTATGCTGCTCATAAAATCTCCGCCTAATATGTTATTAAGCAGTATGAACGCATAGCGGTCAGCGTCGGTCTGTGAGTAACTGCGTCCGCCAAGCACTATATGCACCTGCTTTGTTCCTTTTTTCACACATTTTGAAACAGGCTTATACTCCTTTATTGCCTCACGCTCATACTCACGGTTGCGTGGCGGTATTACACTGAGAACCTTTTCAGCAAGTTTCTGCACCCTCTCCTTTTTGTAGTTGCCCATAATAAAGAAAACCACCTGGTCAGGGGTGTATGTGCGTTTGTAAAAGTTCATAATACGCTCACGAGTGACTGCCTTAAGGCTCTTGCGGTTTCCTAAGATGTTTCTACCCAACGGATTGCCACTGAAAATAAGGTCTTCAAAATCATCAAGAATAATGTCTGACGGAGAGTCTATGTAACTGTCAATCTCATCAAGAACCACGTCAACCTCCTTGTCTATAGCCCTCTGATTAAACTGTGAATCAAACACCATATCAGCCACAAGTGAGAATGTGCGGTCAAGATACTGTTTGAGAAATGCGGCGTAAACCGCTGTCTCCTCCTTAGTTGTATAGGCATTAATCTCACCGCCTACATTCTCAATGCGGTTTATAATCTGCTTGGAGGTGTGCTTTGAAGTGCCCTTGAACAAGAGATGCTCCACCAAATGCGCATAGCCACTCTCATCACGCATCTCATCACGAGTGCCCGCGTTTATCATAGCCCCGCAATAAGAAACATCGCCCGCTGCTTTTACGTGCAGCAGGCGAATGCCGTTAGAAAGAATATATGTGTTGATATTCAATTACCTGTCTATTTCTTTGCGTTATTACCCTTATCAGAGGCTACACGGTGCATTGCACAACGGAAACCTATGTCATTTCTGCACTTGTCCTGCTCAAGATAACGACGTTGAGCCGGAGATTGCCAATACGCACGGTCTTTCCAACCACCACCTTTATATACACGGGTGTTATTGGTAATCTTTGTAGAGAGCATACTCTCAGGGTCTGTTGTGGCATCAGCGTCATACAGACGTTTTGTGGCGGCATCAGGGTCAACTATCTCTTTCCACCTGTCACGGTTATAACCACTGCGTGCGTCACCATCATTATAGTTGCGTACATCAAGTGCTACATAACCTGCCAGGTCTGAATCCTTGTTAACTTCTATAGCATATTTCAGTCTGCCAAGTGAGTCAAGTTCGTATGAAACATCCATAGAATCTCTTACAGGAGCCACATACATATTACCACGGAACGGATTATACTCCTGCATCTCATCTGTAGATGTCTGACGATATACGTCCATAGTCCACTCATTTACGTTACCTGCCATATTGTAGAGTCCGAACTCATTTGGCCAGTAAGAGTCAACCGGTGCGGTGATCTCAGCCTTATCATTCTGGTCGCCTGAAATACCCATCATATCACCACGACCACGAACATAGTTAGCCATAATCTTACCTCTGCTCCTTTTTTTAGGATTACGTGTCTGTGAACCGTCCCAAGGATAGATACGTCTGTTGTCATAATTCTCCATTCCCTCATCAGACTGAAGACCGTATGCGGCGAACTCCCACTCAGCCTCCGTAGGCAGACGGAAGTTAGGAAGAAGCAGTCCGTCACTCATATTTGTCTTACGCACATCACCAAACTCATTCTTAATTTTGGATTTCTCACTCTTCTTAACACCATCTCTATCTGGCTTGTACTCATTAACCTTCTCATACTTATTAACATTGAACACCATAGTTTTGGCGATGGTGTCATTAGTAGTCTTACTGCTGTCACGGTAAATCGCCTCAAAGTCAGGGAAGTCAATAACTCCTTCCTCCATAAGTATGCGCTCATTCACACGGTCGGTACGCCACTTACAATAATCTGTAGCCTGCTCCCATGTAACACCTACCACAGGATATTTGTCATAAGCCACGTGTGTGAAATAGTAGTTAAGGTATGGCTCATTGTAGGCAAGTTCATCACGCCATACGGTAGAGTCAGGACGGCACATCTTTGAAACCTTCTCACCATACATAAGATTCATCCAATAGACATACTCACGCCAGTCAACGTTACTGATTTCATATTTATCCATATAAAATGTATTCACAGTAACACGGCGTGGATATGCGTTCCACTCTGTGTAGGTATCCTCATTGACACGACCCATTGTAAATGTACCACCCTCAATAAGCACCATTCCTGGAGGAGTCTCTTGCTCATAGTTGTCAACTACCTGGAAACCACCGTATTTGGCATCATTGTATTTCCAACCTGTGGTATTTGATGTGTTCTTGTTACAAGCCGCACACACTAATACCAAAGCACTTAAAAGAAAGATTCTTTCAACTTTAACTAAACTCATTGTATTTCAGTATAAGGTTATTCGTTAATTCATTTGGCTACAAAGATAACTAATTTTGTTAATATTTATTGCATTTTTCCGGATTTTTTTTGGTAAGCCGGTGAATCGGTGAATCGGTAACTATTCTTTATTCACTATTTCACCTTTATAAAAAAATAATTATCTTTGTAGGTTGTATGCAAGAGTACCTGACAATTAACTGCGGAGGGCGGTTGCTTTCACTTGAAACACCGCTTGTAATGGGGATTGTGAACCTCACTCCAGACAGTTTCTATGCTGATAGCAGGTATTGTTTCAACGCCTGCCACGATGCCGGCATAGTGGACATAGGTGCCTGTAGCACTCGTCCTGGCGGTGTGCAATGTACTGAGGAAGATGAGATTACGCGTCTGAAAGAGGCTCTGCCTCAGATTCTTGAGCATACCGTCGGCAAAATAAAGAGCATTGACACATACCGCCCCGCCGTGGCGGAATATGCCATTGAAGCCATCGGGGTGGATATTATAAATGACATAAGCGGCGGAAGCGAGGAAATGTTTGATGTAGTGGCATCGGGGAGGAAGGCATACGTTCTAACATATCCAGAAGGCGGTGGCGTTAGTGAAATGATGCTCTGGTTTTCAAAAAAAGTTGATACGCTGGCACGCAAAGGAGTGGCAGACATAATACTTGACCCAGGAATAGGGTTCGGGAAAGAGGTGGAGAGAAATATGGAGATTATACGAGACATGCCCGCCCTTAAGACAATGGGACTGCCATTGCTTTGTGGAATTTCACGTAAAAGCGTAATTTACAAGAGTTTAAACATAACTCCTGAAGAGGCTCTTAACGGTACCACGGCACTCAACACAATACTGCTTGAGAAGGGGGCGGACATTCTCAGAGTGCACGATGTACGAGAGGCTTTGGAGGCTGTTAAATTATATGAACTAACAAGATAGAATATGTTTTCATTCCTTACATTTCATCTAAAGGATTTTTTTGACATTCTTCTGGTTGCCATTCTATTGTTCCAACTTTACAAGTTGTTCAAAGGCACCCAGTCAATGAACATATTCATATCTATTTTTGGTTTCATAGTAATATGGCTCATTGTCAAGCACGGTCTTGGGATGGGACTGCTCGGCACCATTATGGATACCATTATGAGTACCGGTGCTATAATAATTGTTGTGATATTCCAAGATGAGATTAAAAGATTCCTCTCATCATTTGGCAGAAGCACTTCATCACACGGCTTGATGAGTTACTTTAAGAGTCTGTTCAAACGTGATGGAAGTGAGAGTGACGCTGATGTTGATGAGATTACTGCAGCCGTTGATAACTGCGCGACAACAAAGACAGGATTACTCATAATTATGCAACAAGACGCAGACCTCTCACGTTACTCTGAGACAGGCGAGATGATAGACGCACGAGTGAGCGCTCGTCTTATTGAGAACATATTTTTTAAGAACACCCCTCTCCACGATGGCGCGTTGATTATACACAATGGCAAAATTGTGTCAGCGGGCTGCATTCTGCCCGTCTCACATAACCTGAACATTCCAAAGCACTACGGACTAAGGCACAGGGCGGCTCTTGGAATATCAGAGAAGACCGATGCCATATCAATAATCGTGTCAGAGGAGACCGGCAATATATCAGTTGCAAGAAACGGGGAGATTGAGAAGGTTAACGAAAAAGTTTTACGAGAGATTCTAATGAATAAAAAATAACATTTTCAATTTAAACAAAAAAAGATGAGTTACAAATTTATGACGGCCGCTGAAGCCGCCTCATTAATCAAGAATGGTGATGTTGTAGGTATGAGTGGATTCACACCTGCAGGCGCGCCAAAGGAGGTTACCCTTGCCCTTGCAGCCATTGCTGAAAAGGAACACGCAGAGGGTCGTGAGTTTAAAATTGGTGTCTATACAGGTGCCTCTACCGGAGCAAGTTGTGACGGTGCGTTGGCTAAGGCTAAGGCTATGTCCTTCAGAACGCCTTACCAGTCCAACAAGGATTTACGCGCCTACATTAATGACCCTGAGGGTGTCAACTACTATGACGCCCACCTTAGTATGCTTGCACAGGAACTGCGTTACGGGTTCCTTCCAAAGCCTACATTTGCCATTATTGAGGCTTGTGACCTTACTGACAGTGGTGAGATAGTTCTTACATCAGGTGTGGGAAACACTCCTACATTCGCACGCCTTGCAGACAAAATAATTATTGAACTGAACGCGCGCCACTCCAAGAGACTCAGAGGTATGCACGATATCTATGAGCCACTTGACCCGCCTGCACGTCACGAAATTCCTATCTACGCGCCAGCAGACCGTGCCGGTTCAGAGATTCTTAAGGTTGACCCGAAAAAGATTGTAGCGGTTGTTGAGACAAACCGCAAGGATGAGGTTGGCGGATTCACCGCTCCTGATGAGATTACGAGCCGCATTGGTAAGAATGTGTCGGAGTTCCTTACGGCGGAAATCAAGGCTGGCAGAATACCGTCATCTTTCTTACCAATACAATCAGGTGTAGGTAACATTGCAAACGCGGTTATGGATGAACTTGGCAACAACCCTCACATTCCTACATTCAAAATGTACACTGAGGTTATTCAAGATGCCGTGATTGACCTTATGAAAAAGGGCAGGATTGATTTTGCAAGCGGTTGCTCAATGACAGTTACAGACCCTGTGCTTCAAGAGATTTATGATAATATGGATTTCTTCCATAGCAAGATTCTGCTACGTCCGCAGGAGATTTCAAACAACCCTGGTCTTGTACGCCGTATGGGTCTGATAACCATAAACACCGCTCTTGAGGCTGACATCTACGGTAACATTAACTCAACTCACGTTACAGGCACAAAAATGATGAACGGTATTGGCGGAAGTTGTGATTTCACACGTAACGCATACATATCAATATTCACAACACCTGCCACCGCTAAAGATGGTAAGATAAGCGCCATAGTTCCTATGGTGTCACACCTTGACCAGAGTGAGCACTCAGTTAAGGTTCTTATTACAGAGTACGGTATTGCAGACTTGCGTGGCAAGTCTCCTCGTCAGAGAGCGCAACTCATCATTGAGAATTGCGTTGACCCAATCTACAAGCCAATGCTTAAGGAGTATCTGAAAATATCAACACAAGGGCAGACACCTCACAACCTTGCGGCATGCTTTGGTATGCACCGTGAGTTCCTTGCATCAGGTGATATGCGTAATACTGATTGGAGTAAGTTCTGCTGAGAACACATCGTCAAAGAGAGATAAAAAGAGGGTGGTTGATTCAGTTTCAACCACCCTCTCTCTTTGCAATTTCCACTAACTATTGCCATTCATATTCAAGAATGAATTGAGCATACTCTCCCACATGGTTGTCTTTTTTAGAACTACCTATAAGAAAAATCTCAGTATTCTCATCTGTGTTGTTGCGATTAAAGACCTCTGTGAGATCATTACCTTTATAATAGGTCCATGTATCTGAACCAGGCTGGCAAGTCATTGTCAAATTTATGTCATCCAACCTATCATGACCTCCTAAAATGTTGTCCTGTCTCAAATTAGTTATTTTAATTTTCACATTGTTAGTAGCCCAACGGTTCAAGCGGAACTCTTTTGTAGATGGTTCACCCTTGCTAACCGCCTCTTTTTGTTCGTCTTTGTTTCTGGCTCCTATTTTACCTGTCTTAAAATTAATGCCAGGGTATGTGCCAGAAGATGAGCAGTCACCTGAATCCATATACAAACGCCCATATGACAGACCACCTCCAGGAACAGTCACATCTGTTGTCTCCGTATTGTACAAATAGCAGGCTTCTTTTTCACTTTCTGGTTGAACTGTCATTGTCAAATGCCATTTGAGATAACCATTAGCATCATAATAGTGTGTCACATCCACCCTTTTGAAATACAACTTAAACTTTCTGTATCCTGATTTCTGTGATATAGGATTGTTCAGACGATTTTGAATAACCTCCTTTACCTGAGCCGACAATGCGGCGTCACTTATAAACTCATTGAGTGGAATAAGTCCTCTGTCCTTGGCAAATTCTATAAGAACCTGATTTTCCTCTTCATCTAAACTTGCGTCCCATTCATTATAAGAAGCTCTTTTGGCAGATTCGTCTCCCTCAAACTTTATCTCACTGCTTTTTCCTCCACGACAATAGAATTTCTCAGTAAAGTTTTTAGACTCTGTTTTGAATTTTTTGTATTTTTCAAATTCGTCAGAACCTGATATCTCTCCTACTGTATTTTTATATCCCAAATCCGCCATCATCTTAAAAGTTTGTTCGTCCAAATTTGTCTCATTCATTGCAGAGATGCAGAACTCCAGTCTGCCACCCATTGAAAATCCTGCTATAACATGAGTGCCATACATATCAACTATTTGTTCAGCAGTATATTTACCACTTGAGATGTCATGTTTAAATGTTGAGCTCAAACAAGACATAAGTTTGTCTGTTGTAGCATTAGAGAGAATTTTGTATGATTTCATCTCCTTAGAGTAACGGCTCGTATAGAAAGAGTTTTCCTCTGTAGAGAGAGCGTCGTCAGTAAACGAATCTGACAAAGACCCCTTAAAGCCCCATCCTTCTCCACCTATTTTTAAGGTTTGTGACACTTTGTCCTCATATTCTTTTAGATTTTTACCAAAAGTGTTATATGAAATCATAATCAACGGAGTCTGGATCTTATCTACAAAACCGGCTTCATCTAATAATGTTTGAGACAACACCGGTGCTTTGACATCAGACTCCATAGCGTAATGTGCCGTAGCGTCATACCCACGTCCAAGAAATTTGAAAGTGTCCTCCACAATAATTTTTTCCTCATTTGAATCTGGTTCCTGTTTTTTGCAACCCACCATCATGATAGCGGTTGCCGCCATAAGGCACAAAATGTTTCTTTTCATCTTATAAGCTATTGATTTCACACCGCAAAGATAAGACCATTTACCATATAACACAAATAATTCCACCGATTTTCTTTCAAAAAATATCTCTACCACAACACAAACCTACAAACTTTTTTTATATTTGCACTATGATAAAAAAATTATTTCTAATAGACGCATACGCCCTAATATACAGGAGCTACTACGCCTTCATAAAGATGCCGCACATAAACTCCAAGGGGTTGAACACTTCGGCAATCTATGGTTTTGTAAACACTCTTGAAGAGATAGTTAAAAAGGAGAGACCCACTCACCTTGCCGTTGCGTTTGACCCGCACGGTCCCACATTCCGCCACGAAGCGTTTGAGCAGTACAAGGCACAGCGTGAGGCTACACCTGAGGACATACGCAAGGCGGTGCCTATTATAAAGGATATAGTTGCGGCATATAACATACCTGTTTTCATAAAAGATGGATTTGAGGCTGATGATATAATTGGCACTCTGTCAAAGATTGCTGAGAGCAGAGGTTTTGAGACCTATATGGTGACACCTGACAAGGACTACGGGCAACTTGTGGGTGGAAGCGTATATATGTACCGTCCTCGCCATAACGGCGGCTATGAGGTTATGGGAGAGAAGGAGGTTACGGCAAAGTATGGCATACAGAGTAAAGAGCAAGTCATTGACCTGCTGGGTCTTATGGGCGATAGCAGTGACAACATTCCCGGATGTCCCGGCGTTGGAGAGAAGACAGCCGTAAAACTACTCTCTGATTTTGGAAGCATTGAGAACCTGCTTGCCAACACTGACCAACTTAAAGGGGCACTTAAAATCAAGATTGAGAGCAATGTTGAGAATATAAAATTCTCAAAATTTCTTGCCACCATACGCACCGATGTACCGATTGAGTTTAATGAAGATGAACTTAAAGTGGTACCTGCTGACGATGACAGACTGCAGATGCTGTTTGCTGACCTTGAGTTCCGTTCTCTTATGGAGAAACACATGAGCGGTCCTCTGAGTTCAAGCAAGAGAGAGGGAGCCACGGTGGGCGGAGCCTCCGCAATTCCTGTAAAGAAACAGGGACCTGTTAGCGGAGATGGTAAGAGCGTGCAACTGGATATGTTTGCATCACTATTTCCGGAGGATGGAAAGAAAGAAGAAAGAAAAAAGAAAAAAGAAGAAATATCCTCCCCTTGGGGGAGGGAAGGGAGGGGGCTTTCTTCTTTCTTCTTTCTCATTTCTCCTTTAACAAAAGCGGTCGCTTTTGCTGTTTATCCTCTTGACGCAGACCCGTTCACTACTGAGATAGAGGCTGTGGGGCTATATGGTAATGACGGGAACCACGTTCTGCTGAGCCTTAATGATGAACACCGTGCAGAGAATATAGAGACTCTGCGTAATCTGCTTGAGAACCCAGATATTGAGAAAATAGGACATAATCTGAAATATGATATAGAGATGCTCTCTCAAGTTGGTATCGGGGTAAAGGGTAAGATGTTTGACATAATGCTGGCTCACTATGTTCTGCAACCTGAACTGAGCCACACCACAGACTATCTTGCCGACATATACATAGGGCGTGAGGTCTCAAAAGAGGAACTTGCGTTCACACTTAAAGAGCCGCTGCTTAAGGCTCTCAAAGAGGAGGGGCAGGACAAACTCTTCTTTGACATTGAGATGCCGCTTGTAAAGGTACTTGCAAAGATGGAGTGCAACGGCGTACGTATTGATTCAGATGCTTTGAGAGCGTCATCGGTAAGTATGACTGAGACTCTGAACCGTCTGGAGCGTGAGATTCAGGAGTGCGCGGGGTTTGAGTTCAATGTAAATTCCCCAAAGCAGATTGGCGAGGCTCTGTTTGAGCGACTGAAGATTGCTGACAAGGCAAAGAAGACCAAAGGCGGTCAATATGTTACAAGTGAGGAGGTTCTTGAGGGTTACAAGGGCAAACACCCCGTAATTGAAAAAATTTTAGAGTATCGTGGTGTTAAGAAACTGCTGAGCACCTACATTGACGCGTTGCCAAAACTTGTGAATCAGAAGACAGGACGCATTCATACCTCATTCAATCAGGCGGTTACGGCTACGGGGCGGTTGTCCTCAAGTAATCCTAACCTGCAGAACATACCTGTGCGTGAGGCTCAGGGGCGTGAGATTCGCAAGGTTTTCATACCCGATGACGGATGCATCTTCTTCTCCGCTGACTACTCTCAGATTGAACTCAGGCTTATGGCTCACCTTAGCGGTGACACTAATATGATAGAGGCGTTTAACAGCGGTCAGGACATACACGCAGCCACCGCCGCCAAAATATACAAGGTAGCGCTTGAAGATGTGACTCCGGAGATGCGTCGCCGTGCAAAGACGGCTAATTTTGGAATTATATACGGAATATCAGCGTTCGGGCTGGCTCAGAGGCTTGATATCAGCCGTCAGGAGGCTAAGGAACTTATTGACGGATACTTCTCCACATACCCTGAGGTCAGAGCGTTTATGGATGAGAGCATAGCCAAAGCAAAAGAGAACGGATATGTTGAGACCATATTCGGACGTAAGCGCTACCTCTCTGACATAAACTCATCAAACAGCATAGTGCGTGGCTTTGCAGAGCGCAACGCCATTAACGCTCCTATCCAGGGCAGTGCGGCAGACCTTATGAAAATTGCAATGATACGTGTCTATAATGAATGTGAGCGGTTGGGACTTAAATCAAAGATGATTCTGCAAGTCCACGATGAACTTAATTTCAGCGTCTTCCCAGATGAACTTGAGACCTTGAAGAGAGTGGTGGTTGAGGCTATGCAGGGGGTGGCTTCACTGAAAGTGCCTCTGATTGCCGACTGCGGAACTGGCGCAAACTGGGTGGAGGCTCATTAGATGATTTCAATACTGATACCTATATATAATTTTGATTGCAGGGCTTTGATAAAGGCGTTGCACTCTCAAGTTGTGGCATCGGGGAAGGATTGTGAGATAATAGTGGCAGATGACGCCTCTTCTGAGTGTAGGAGTGAGATAGATGAGATTAGCCGGTTACCATACGTGAGGTTCTTTCAATTCTCTGAAAATCAAGGGAGAAGCAAAATAAGAAATTTTCTTGCATCAAAGGCTTTGCACCAATATCTGCTCTTTATTGATTGTGACGCTGAGGTTTGCTCTGACAGGTATCTTCAGAATTACATTGATATTCTAAAGCCTGGAATCTGCTGTAGTGGCGGCATTGCGCCATATCCATATCCTGTATCACATGATTATGCGCTTAACTACATTTACAACAAAAAGGTTGAAACCAAATACCGCTCAACCGAGACTCTTACAACATTTAATTTTCTAATTGATAAGAGTATATTTGACAAATGTCAATTCAGTGAGAAAATTATCAGGTACGGACATGAAGATACTTTGATAGCAATAGGAATACGGGAGCATACACAAATTTTGTTTATTGGCAATTCATTGATACACAAGCATTTAAGCACTAACGAAGAGTTCTTGGCAAAAACTGAAGCCGCTTGTGACTCCCTGCCTCTTATAAAATCATTGACTGATGATGATATTATGAGAAAGAACTTCCGCCTTTGGAATGCGTACTGCATTATTCATTCTCTGAAACTGGACGGTATTGCCGCTTATATTTTTAATAAAAAGAGGGATACAATAAAGAAAAAGCTCTGTTTTTCACATAAACCGAGCCTTTCACTTTTGAACCTTTACAAATTAGGATACACATGCCTGATGATGAGAACTACTCCTCATCTTTAATAATTGCATTCAGCATTGCGTCATACATCATCTGACGCACATCAACCTTTGATGTCTTAACAAGTGTGCCTCCGCTTGCAATAGCCACATCAAAACCTTTGAATTTAGGTGAGGTGAGACGGAACTTCAGGTGGTCAAAATCTTTTCCGTAGAGGTCTAGTCCCACGGCACTTAGTATTGTCGGCTTAAGCACCACTATGTGGTAGTTGAAACTCATATCCAGATTCTGCGTGCCACCAACACCCAAACGGTACTTGTCCATACCCACCATAAACGGATATATCAGAACCTCATTATTCTGCACCACCACCTCTGCGGTAACACTGTCAATCTTATTCTCTGTCTTCTTGTTGAACATAAGAAGTTTGGCTATCTGAGTGAATGTCTCACCATCAAGCAGTACAAGGTCATCTCCTTTGAGTCTCAAAGCGGCATTGACTGACGGCAGATTAATGTTGCAAAGAGAGTCAAGAGTACACTCTGCAGAGGCATTGCACTCCACACCGCCGGAGAATGAACGTAGCATAGGCATAATGGTGTCAAGTTCCGGCAGATATGTTATAAGGTCACCAATCTGAATACTATCCATATCAATAGCCACTGTAGCCCTTGCCGAATCAGGGACAGAACATTCATACATAACATTCATATCGGCACGTCCCACCTCAGTTGATGTAGAGAGTTCCTTAATACGCAAACGGCTGTTCTTCAGTCTTATATTACCCGCAAAATCAGAAAGATTGATTTTTGAGAATTTAAGGGTGTCTATATTTGCCCTGAATCTGAAATCCCAATTTTTAGGAAGTACTATAAGGTTTGTAATTGCCGTTGAGTCTGACTCAAGTTCTGTATCATCACCATCCGATGCCAAAGAGGCGGCGTTTCTGTCAATATTTGCCGATATGGAATCTACATTGGTTGAACTTGCCTCAGCGTTTTGGTTGTAAACATAGAACGCCTTCATAATCTGGTTAAGGTCAATACGCTTTGAGGTCAGAGTAAAGTCGGCCTTCAGCGTCTTATTCCTAAGCAGATAGCGACGCCAGTTTGTAACCTCACCCTTCAAGGTTACAGCACTGCGTCCCAAACGAGGTCTTATGCTGTTCAAGTGAATGGTGTCATCATTTACCTCAAGGTCAAGACGACTTACGCTTGTGCGAAGCGGGAAGTCAGCGTCCTTCAGTTTCAGTCTCTTTACATAGACTGTACCCTCATTAGAAAAACGCTTCATAAATAGTTCTGACGGGTCATCACTCTTAGAGAGGGTGTCAAAAAGGGTTACCAATTCACGCAGGTCAACAATCTTCTCTTCCTGAACACGTGCCTTACCTCTGCGTCGAGCCATTCTCACACGCGGTGTGGTGGCAAGTTTTATACGAGTGCTGTCAAGCAGCGTGCAAACGGTGCCGGCACAAGTGGTTATGGAGTCAAAAGCAAAACGGAGCGATGTTGTAGGCACATTAGGTCTCAAGGCGTTCTTGGCTACGCTCACACTACCTGACATTCGCTTGGCGTGGAATTTGAGTGTGTCATCAACGGTTATGTCAAGTCCGCCAAAACCTGCCGTTGTTGAGAATCTTGGCACCTTGCCAGGCTCTATGTCATCTGCCATTACTGATACAAAGAACCTGTCAGACTCTGCCTTGACCCTGCGTTGGTACCACATCTTCAGTGATGAGAATCCAACCCTCAAATTAACAAGAACACTGTCATCAGCGGCATAGCGCACAGTCTTGCTCTTGCTTGCAAGAGTGTGAGATGACTCCTTTTTCCTCATACTCTGAGCACTGCGCTGCTTAATGGTTTTCAAAGAGTCTGAGCCAGCGGATTGTAAGTACTTTTTCATTGCACCAGCCCGGCTGTAGGTGTTGGTATTAAGAGCAATTCTTAGAGAATCAGTATATACCCCTAACTTCTGAGAAGGAATAAGTACACCTATCCCGTCTCCCTTAATCTCAGTGGTTGTGAAAATCTGATAGAGGTTCATCTTCTTGAGGTCATCAAGGAAACATCTGCCGTTAATACTGGCGTTAATGGTTCCCGCCATACGCTGCTTCTCATCAAACTTATATAATTCATTAATGACCTTGAGGTTGAGAACCGCCTTAAGGTCTGCGTCTACATACTCTCTGCCATTCTTATAACCAGCCCATCCCTTTACATCTATGGAATTCTTGACAGCCTCAGCGTAAAGCCTGTTGATATTAATGTAAGTTGCGTTTTTGTTTTTCTGATTATAACACCCTTCAGCGTCAAGGTCAATGCGTTTTATGCGCTGGGTATATGCCTTTACGCCACCGTTTATATTGGAAAGTTTCACAGACGCCTTGACAACAGGCAAATTATCACCCTTATAAAGTCCGTTGGCGTTAGCCTTAAGATTCACGGCACCATCAAACACCAACTTGTTTATATGTTTGGCAATCTGTGACGGAGCGAATGTTCTAAGTCTCCATATTGAAGGACAGTTGAACATCAGATTAAAATCATCCACCCCGATGGCAAGCGTGTCTGAGAAGTCAGGAGACACCGTACCGTTTACGGTAAGAGTGGTTTCATCAACCCTAACACCCAATGTATCAACAGAGAACCTCTCATAAAGAGAGTCAGCCGTAGCACGCACAAACATATCAAGCGAAGTGCGTTCCACATTAAACATACTGTCTTTCAAGCAAATAGAGTCAGATTTAGCACTAAATAACAGAAGGTCTGTAACCTTGTCATCACGGAAAGCGTTTAGTTTAAGTGCGAAATCAGCCATACGGCAGGTGCGGTTTGCCACAGAGTCATTGTAAAAGAGAGATGAGATATCTGCCTCAGCGTAACTCTTCATAAGAGTTGGAAGTATCTCCGTGTCATCTGCTCTCATATTAAGGGAATCCAACTCTGCCATAAAGTGAGAGTCCATATCTCTGAACACAACACGGGCGTTTTTGATACTAAGCAAGTCCGCTACTATAACAGGCATCTCTGTTGCCGTTGTATCCACATCTTCTGATGGCTCCATAACATCCCAACTATATATGCTATCCTTTTTTTGAGCCTTGATATAAGGATTATCAATATTCACATAATTCACCTTTATATCCCCACTTGTAAGGAACGCCCCCGCATTCACCATAGCTCCAAGTGACTTGACGGCGAGCAGTGTGTCCGGCTCATCAAAAGCAAGAGTTTTAATAAGCACTCCGTCAAGCCTCAACTCCACATAAGGGAATGTGCTGAAAATATTTAAATCAAGCGAGTCATACTGAGCCTGCGCATTCAGGAAGTGAGGCAGATACTTATCAAGCAGTCTGTTACCATTTTCAGGTTTAAGTGCTAATTGCACCGCTCCTAATGCAAGCAGAACAACAGCCACTACAGAGGCTATAACTATTGATAATACTATTAAAAGTTTCTTCATTCTGCAACCAATTTATATAGTTTGTCGCCACGATGCAGGGTCTCTGCTGTCTTCATAGAGAATACCTGACCTTTCATCACCTCTGACGCCTGCGTGCCGTCATCAAGGCGTATGTCATCTGCCACAGCCTCATACGCACCTGTAGTAACTCCTGTTACCAAAATTCTATCTCCCTGCTTTACTGATTGAGCCTCCATAAGGAACTCCGCCACACTAATCTTACTAAAATAGTTTGTCACCTTTCCTATATAGACCTTTTTAAGAGTAGCCTGAGAGCCATAGTTGTGACTCCACTCCCCTAATCTCTGCCCCAAATAGTATCCGTTCCAGAAACCACGATTAAAGACCTCACTGAGACGTGCGTCCCAGGCGTCAATCTTCTCCTGTGAGTAGGTGCCATTCTCAACACTCTCAAGCGCCTCTTTATAGCACTCAACCACTGTCTTAACATATTCAGGTCCACGTGCCCGCCCCTCTATCTTAAAGACACTGACCCCGGCATCCACCATCTTGTTTATGAAGTGTATGGTTTTGAGGTCTTTAGGTGACATTATGTATTTGTTATCAATATCAAGTTGCTCTCCTGTCTCACGGTCTGTAACAGTGTAACCACGACGGCATATCTGCATACAGGAACCACGATTGGCTGAACGAGCCGTCTCGTGCAGACTGAGGTAGCACTTGCCGCTCACAGCCATACATAGGGCACCGTGGCAAAACATCTCAATCTTTATCTTATCACCACCTACCCCGCATATATTCTCACGCTCTATGGCATCGTGGATTTTCTTAACCTGCTCAAGGTTAAGTTCCCTTGCAAGCACCACAACGTCAGAGAATTTAGCATAGAACTTCAACGCCTCTACATTTGATATATTCAGTTGTGTGGAGAGGTGAACCTCAACGCCTTTTGAGAAGGCATATTGCATTACTGCTATGTCACACGCTATGATTGCCGTAACGCCTGACTCCTTTGCCACATCAACTATGCGGTGCATAAGGTCTATATCCTCATCATATATTATGGTGTTTACCGTGAGGTATGACTGCACCCCGTTCTCACGGCATATACGCACTATCTCCTTTAAATCATCTGTTGTGAAGTTATTAGATGAGTGACTGCGCATATTGAGGTTCTCAATACCAAAATAGACCGATGTGGCACCAGCCTTTATTGCCGCCGCAAGGCTCTCCCAAGAGCCTACGGGAGCCATTATATTAAATCTTTTATTCATCTGCCTATATGGAAAGGTATCAACCTACAAAGATAAGTGAATTTTATCAATTATTTTGAAAAGTTCATCCTTTGTTTCCGCTCTCAGCATTGCAATGCGGGTTTCCTTGAAATTTGGTATTCCCTTGAATATGGGTGTGGCGGCAAGATGACGGCGCACGTGCAGTATTCCCCGACGTTCATCAAGCCAATCTATGCTGCTTTGGACCTGTGATTTTATAATCTCCTTCCTCTCTTCAAATGTGAGAGGCTCAGCGTGAGTGCCATTATCAAGATAGTACTTTATATCACGGAAAATCCAAGGGCAGCCAATTGAAGCCCTGCCCACCATTATGGCATCAACACCGTAGCGGTCAAAACACTCCTTAGCACGCTCAGGTGTTGTAATATCTCCGTTACCTATGATAGGTATTCTCATTCTCTGATTATTCTTAACCTCACCTATAAGAGTCCAGTCTGCCTCACCCTTATACATCTGGGCACGAGTGCGTCCGTGAATTGCAAGTGCCTGAATGCCACAGTCTTGCAACTGTTCTGCCAAATCAACTATTATTTTATGATCATCATCCCAACCAAGACGTGTCTTTACCGTTACAGGCGTTTTCACGGCATTAACCACAGCCCTTGTTATCTCAAGCATTTTTGGAATATCCCTTAACAACCCCGCTCCGGCACCCTTTCCAGCCACTTTCTTTACTGGACAACCGAAATTTATATCAATAATATCAGGGTGGGCACTCTCAGCCATCTGGGCGGCATCTGCCATAGGTTCAGGCTCACGTCCATAAATTTGAATAGCCACAGGACGTTCCGCATCATTTATTGTAAGTTTTTGCAGAGTACGTGGAATATCCCTAATCAGGGCGTCACAAGATATGAACTCAGTATATACCATATCCGCCCCGAACCGTTTGCACAGCATACGGAAATCAGGATTTGTGACATCCTCCATAGGAGCCAGGAATACCGGATATTTTGAAAATTCTATATCTGCAATTTTCAACGGCAGAAGTGCTTAACTGGGCAGAATGTATATCCAATCATAATCTCGTGCGTTCCACCATTTTGAGTGGCAAGATTATTGAGGTCAAGCCCAAAACAGTATCCTATGTTAAGACCTTTCCAGTGGAAACTACACATTGGCATCAGATTAAGAGATTGCATATTGTTCTTGTTCCAGCAATGACGGTACATAACCTCAACCCAATAACCCCAATCACGGTCAACTTCATGTCCGAACTTAAGGGCTATATCCATATTAACCTCAAGATATTTGTTCATCTTGAGCATAGCCATTGGCTCAAGATATTTATTTCTTTGACTACCAATATCAAAGGTGTAGCCACCAAAGAGGAATCCTGTAAGCGGAGCGGGAAGTTCCTTGTCTCCGTATATATCAGATGTGGTTGGTATCAAATTAGTAAGTGACAGACCTACAAATCCTCCATTATCCTTGTAATAAATACCAACGTTGGCGTTTAGACCTATACCGTTTGTGTTAGCGAATGCGTTATCGGTCTGTGCTTTGGGGTCATCATCATACAGACGCTTTGTATTAATGTAGAAATAATTAATCTTGAGTGATACACCAAATGAAAGTTGGCGATCGTATGATGCCTTTTTTGAATATCTGCGTCCGCTTGAGAGAGGAATATGATAGGCAAATGTAGCCTGACCGCCCGCACGGTTTGAATAACCGTTACGGTCATTATACAAATAAGCGCCTATACCTACATTCTTCCATACTCTGCCCTTATACGTGAGCAACTGTGTCATAGGAAAATCTTTCATTCCCACCCATTGGAATTTTCCCGTCAGCATAAGATTATGACAAGGTTCCGCACCCGCAAGCGCAGGGTTCACCAAATAGTAGTTGAAATAGTACTGATTGTAAATCATTTCTTCCTGAGCCTGCATTGCGCCTATTCCGAACGCCGCTACAATAATTGCCAGAATATGTTTTTTCATAACTATAAAATTTACAAGGTATGATTGAATTATGGTTTATCTTTTAAGTGTGAAATGTCCGTTATATTGCTTACGTATCTCCTCTACCGTTATCAGGTACCAATAGTCTGTTGACGGCATCGGGTGACCGTTATAATAACCGTCCCACCCCAGGAAATCATCTTTAACAGAACCGCCTGAGAAACTTCCTTTCTTATAGGTATAGAGACGGCGACCGTAGCGGTCAAAAATCTCAACTATATAACCCTCATAGCAACTTAGATTCTCAACCTGCCACAAATCATTGTTCCCGTCACCATTAGGCGAGAAGAATTTATCGGGGTTGATTGCGTATGGTGACAAATTAATAATTGTGTCACTCTTACAGGTGAATGAGTCCATTATATACAACATTGTATAACCGCTCTTTAGACCTATAAGAGTGGATTCAGGAGTATAGGAGACTCCATCTGTAGAGTATGAGTAAGGAGGTACGCCTCCCTTGCCCTCAACTGTAACACCACGTGTGGCACAACTCTCTCCAATAACTTCGGTCACCTTATCAAAGTGAGGGGTTGATGATACTGAGACTGTAACCTTTGCTTCATCTGAACAAACTCCGTTACTTACTGTGGCTGTATACTCTGTTTTTACAGTTGGTGAAGCAGTAACAGTCTTCTTCGTTGTTGACCTCAAACCTGTTGCCGGTGACCACTGCACAGACGTTATTCCTGTACCGTCAACGGTAAGTGTGGTACTGTCTCCCTCACATATAGACACATCTGGTGATATGGTTGGATTCAAATCACTGAGAACTGTTATAGTGAGCTCTTTTGACGCCTCGCAAACCTTGGTCACGGTAGCGATATAGGACATAGTCTCAGAAGGTGTTACAACGGCTGTGGCCTCTGTTGATAGTTCAGTTTTGGAAACTTTCTCCTTCCACTGTAATGCGGCACCTTCAGGGTAACCAGACATTTTAAGTGTAACCTCCTGATTCTTACAAATTTTCTTGTCTATAGGCTCTATTGTAAACTCTATGGCAGGGTGAACCTCCACCGTAACCTCATTACTTTCTTTCTCACAGGCTCCGTTTTTAGACACCTTCTTATATGTAGCAGTCTCTGTAGGTGCAAAATCAATAATATTCTTTCCTGTCTCTCCCGTCATCACATTCCAAACACCCTTCTCCGTGCTGCTATACCAAATGTATGTTTCAGCATCCTCCGCATCATTATCTGTTATGTTTATTGTTGTTCCTACACATATTACATCTTTATCTGTAGAGATATCTGGATTTGCTTTCTGTTTAACCTTAATTGAGAGTGCTCCCGAACCTTCACACTGACCACCAATCAAATCAACAGTGTATTCAGTATCCTTTATTGGAGATTGCTCTTTAAGGGTAAGCCCAGACTCTCCTGGCACTTGCACTCCATCTATATACCAATTCAAAGATTCTCCAGAACCAAATGTATATGTAGCGTTTAAATCAAACTTATCACCCAGACAAATGGTGTTATTAACAACAGGATCAGTAGGCACTAGTGGTATCTCAACCCTGTCATTAACCATTATTTCAAAATCTTTGGAGTTCTCGCACCCCAATTGGTTGACAACTGAGAACTTATATGATACCTTACCCTTACTTGTAGCCACTACATTATCCTTAATAATAACTTCGGTCTGCCCAAGAGACATATCTCCTTCATCCACTATCTTGGTCTCATTCTTAGTTAGTACATAATGTCCACTGCCTGATGTAAACTTGATTGTTATCTCCGCCTCAGGATTTGAGACGCATACCATAGATGGTGATGTTATAGTAAACTCAGGTGCAGGGGATATTTTGTAAGTGACATCTTTTGAGGCATCACAAACCTTGCCCTGCGGGTCTTTAGCAACTACAGTAATGGTGCCTGAAGATGCCTTTCTCTCAAGTGTGTAACTAACACCAGTAGCAGAGATATTTGTTCCTGTCCAAGTATATTCATATTCAGTTTTTGACGCTGTAAATGTAAGCTCTCTGTCAGGAATCTCATCGTTGAAGCATTTCTCTATGGAAGTAGGCGTAACATCAAAAACAGCGGCATCTTTAATCTTTATAGTTACAGGTGTACGCTCACTCTCACAATACTCTATGCGGGTTACAGGGTCTGTATTCTTCTGATTAGTCACATAGTATGTCTTGGTACCTACAATAGTTGCGTCAAATGTAGCACCCTCACCTAAGTCTGTACCACCTTCCTGAGACTCATAAAAACGCAACTTATCATACGATGACGTAACCAAATCTTTTAATGGTTTTGTATATGGAGCCGCTGTTACCGGGCACTCTGAATAGTTATTTACAGCAGGAGCCTCTGTAGGAGAGCATTTACATTGATATTGGATAAGAATAGGCTCTGATGCGGCGGTAAGTTTTCCGCAACCAGTACCAGGAGCACCACTTGCCGCTGACTGTTCCACAGCCGTTTTATCTCCGCCAACCCATACTCTATACCAAAGACCTGTCTCATAAATCTCATCTTTTGGAACATCTATCTCGATGAAAGCTTCTGTACTTGCGGCATCACCTACATTTGTCCATTTATTCTTGTCTGCAGATGTTTGGAACAGATAATAAGGCGTCTTGAAGAATGTTGACAAGTCATATACGGCGTGTGCCTCAAGTTTCAGATGGACAGTCTTGCCATCATCACAAACAATTGTATCTTTTGATTTATACTTGTCATCTGTGTAGATTTTAACATCGGGGGTACAGGTGGAGAACTCAATATCATCAATGGCAATATCATTACCAATAACCTCTGATTGTGTGCCTGTTTGTACGTGGTTATTCTTAATTACAAGTTTGAACTGTTTGTAGTCACCTGAATTAAATGACTCCGCCTTCTCAACCCACTCTCCTGTATATGGCAAGTCACCTGTCTCAGCATCTACAAGCGGAATGGTGGATAGTCCACCAGGAAAACCATAGACCTGAAAACCTGCGTTCACTGGTTCGTGTGAACCATCTGTATTGGAGTCTATATTTGCAATAAATGCGGAAAAGTCATAAACAGTGTTCTGACAGAGGTTTCCTGTGGTAATGGTATATTGGAACATCTGAGATTGTAACTTACCACAATTTATTATTAGGATACCGTCGTGCTCTGATTCAGCACGTCCCTCCTTTATGTGTGTGTGGTCTGTTATACCAGATTTAACCCAACCATTCCATTTTCCAGCCGCTGGAGAATGTCCGATTATATAACTTTCCTCCTTTAATCCTTGCTCATCATTAGTAGCCCATTGAGCGTATTTGTATTCAGGCTGAACACCACGCACCTGCACATTATCCAACTGATTGAAATTAACATAGTTTGTTTTGTTAAGGGAACTGCTGGTGAAATCAACAGTAAGTTGCGCCTCTCGCTTACCTGCCACAGAACAACAAACTACAGATGTTAATTTGTCGCTTGTAAGTGTTACACCACCACCTGTTACACGGAAGTATGTCTCACCATTAACCTCAACGGTTATTGTTGATTCAGTTCCTGACAAAGTCTCCCACGTGGCTTTTGCGTCAGTTGATTTTTCCCACTTATATGAAGAGGCGTTCAAACCTTTGGCAATAAGCACATTAGGCTCACCGGCACAAACCTTGTTACCATTCTCTGATACAATCTTTTGGTCAACACAACCCGTTACCTTGATGGATTTTACATATAACAAGCCACAACCGTTTGAATAATTGGAAGAGAAACTGAAAGTCTGCTTTGGAGAAGAAGCATTAAATGTGTACGAATAAGTATAAGATGACCCAAAATTAATAATTTTATATTCATCATCCGCTCTTGGAGAGCACTTCATTTTTATGTATTTATTCCATCCCTCCCGTGAGGTTGAACAGTTCTGCTGTTCCTTTGCGGCAAACTCAATTACAACTTTATATACATTTTTCCCTGCAGTTGTATTAAGATCTGTTATAGTGTAAGAGAAAAACGGATATTCACCCTCTTCTGAACAATGCATCACTAATCCGTCAGTCTTACTAACTGAATAGGTTCCACTGGTCAAAGCGGATGGGGCAGACGCTTTAAATCTCATAGATACCGATAACATTTCTGCCGAAGGATCAGTAAACTTAGTCATATCAACATCGTAGTATGTATCCGTAATGCCTGATTTAGGTTGAAATGTGGTACCTGAAAAAGTATCGGAGCAGGACTGGGCGTTAGCGGCAACCATTCCAAACAACATTGAGACAGCGAAAATAAGCAATTTAAGAAGCCTGTGATTCATCTTAGATATAAGGTTTTATATACAGGTGCAAAACACCCTATATTATAATCAACCCACAAATATACAAATTTTTATTCAATTAACAATTAATTTGATTAATTGAAAGTTGAAAGTTGATAGTTGAAAGTTATGCCGCTTGCACAAATTTTGTTATCTTTGCCCTAATTTTTCAACTATTCTTTATTCACTCTTCACTATTAACTTTTCACTCCTATGGAGACTCCGTTGATGAAGCAATATTTTGAGACGAAGAGGCAGCACCCTGATGCCATACTGCTCTTCCGTGTAGGGGACTTCTATGAGACCTACTCCTCAGATGCCGTCATTGCCTCCAAAGTATTAGGAATAACTCTAACACACCGCTCAAACAATACGGAAGGTCCTATGGAGATGGCGGGAGTGCCGCATCACGCTCTTGACAACTATCTACCAAAACTTGTGAGGGCTGGCTACAGGGTGGCTGTGTGCGACCAACTGGAAGACCCCAAACTAACAAAAACCCTGGTGAAACGGGGCATTACAGAGATTGTGACACCTGGCGTGAGTTATGATGACAATGTGCTTGACGCAAGCAGCAATAACTTTTTGGCGGCGGTTAACTTCTCCACAAAACTCAACGGACTTGCCTTGCTTGACATATCCACAGGTGAGTTTCTTGTGGCTGAGGGAGATAGGCAATATATTGAAAAACTGATAAGCAGTTTCAGCCCTAAAGAGGTGCTTTACAACCAGATGTGCCGTGACAAGTTCTCATCACTGAACATTCCTCGTACATTTACATACGCACTTGATGACTGGTGTTTCAGTGTGCAAAGTGCCACAGAACGCCTGCATAAGCAGTTCAGCGTCAAATCATTAAAGGGCTACGGAGTGGAGAAGATGGAGGCTGCCGTGGTGGCTGCCGGAGCCATACTCTACTACCTTGACTCAACACAACATCTGCACACATCACATATAACATCGCTCCGCCGTGTTGAGAATGACAGGTTTGTATGGATGGATAAGTTCACTGTACGTAACCTTGAACTTTTCCAATCGTCAAGCAGTGAGGGCAAAAGCCTCTCAGACATTCTTGACCGCACGGTAACTCCTATGGGAAGCCGCACGCTGAAGCGTTGGATTGCGTTCCCTCTAAAGGAGATAGCGGAGATTGAGAAGAGGCAGAACCTTACGCAGCGTTACTATGATGATACGGAGATGACATCGGGGTTAATGAGAAGTCTTGCCCTGATAGGAGATTTGGAGAGAGTGGTATCAAAAGTGGCGGTAGGGCGTGCCAATCCAAGAGCTCTTGTACAACTGAAAACGGCCTTGGGTGCCATAGTGGATATAGCGGCGTTGCAACCTGACCTCTTTGAGGGTGCCGACCTCTGCTCTGACATACAGGATTTAATTGACACCTACATAGTTGACGAGCCCCCGATGGCTGTGGGCAAAGGGGAGGTTATAAAGAGTGGCATCAACGCCGAACTTGATGACTACCGTAATATTGCCCATAACGGCAAGAGTTACCTTATGCAGATTCAGCAGCGTGAGATTGAGGCTACGGGCATATCAAGCCTTAAGATTAGTTATAACAATGTATTTGGCTACTACATTGAAGTGAGGAATGTGCACAAGGACAAGGTGCCTGCCGAGTGGATACGCAAGCAGACTCTTGTAAATGCGGAACGCTATATAACTCAGGAACTTAAGGAGTATGAGGATAAGATTTTAAGTGCTGAGGATAAGATTCTTGCCCTTGAGAGTGAGATAGTCGCGTCTGTTACCGCACATGCGGCGGCAAAGACGGCGGAACTTCAACGTCTGGCACACACTATTGCCAACATTGACAGTCTCTGTTCCCTTGCCATCGTGGCAAGAGAGAGGAACTACTGCAAACCGCAGATTGATGACTCAATGGTGCTTGACATAAAGGAGGGAAGACACCCTGTAATTGAGACGCTGATGCCTGTTGGTGAGGAGTATGTGCCAAATGATGTATATCTTGACAACAAATCTCAGCAGATAATAATAATAACAGGACCTAATATGGCTGGTAAGTCCGCCCTGCTGCGTCAGACCGCTCTTATTACTCTGATGGCACAGATGGGAAGTTTTGTTCCGGCGGCAAGTGCCAGAATTGGTATGGTGGACAAGATTTTCACCCGTGTGGGAGCGAGTGACAATATTTCAATGGGTGAGAGCACCTTTATGGTGGAGATGAATGAAGCGGCAAGCATTCTTAACAATATGAGCGCACGCTCTCTGGTTCTCTTTGATGAATTGGGACGTGGCACAAGCACCTACGATGGCATCTCTATTGCGTGGGCTATAGTTGAATACATTCACGAGAATCCGAAGGCTAAGGCTCGCACACTCTTTGCCACACACTACCACGAACTCAACGAAATGGAGAGGACCTTTGAAAGGGTTAAAAATTTTAACGTTTCTGTTAGGGAAATTGAAAATAAAGTTATATTTTTGCGGCGTCTTATAAGAGGGGGCAGCGAGCACAGTTTTGGTATCCACGTGGCTGAGATAGCGGGAATGCCAAAGAGCATACTGAAGAGGGCAAAGGAGGTTCTTGCAAAACTTGAGAGTGACAACTCAAAAGATTCCACCCGTGAGGGTATGCAATTGAGCTTTTTCCAACTTGATGACCCAACGCTTATTGAGGTTCGCAAGCGGATAATGGATATTGACATCAACTCTCTTACACCGCTGGAGGCGCTGAACAAGCTTAATGAGATAAAGAAGATTCTCAAAGGAGTGGACAGTTGATAGTGGACAGTGGACAATTATAAAATAATTTAGAAGGAAAATCGGAGCGAAGCGACAAGCACACTTCTGTGTGCCGCGAAGCGAGGGGGGTCGGGGCACTCCCCGTAGAAAAGGAATGTAGTTCATATTTTCCTTTTCTAAAAAAGCAAATAAACGTAAATATGTAATAAAGGAAAATATGAGCTATGCGTTAGTTACAGGAGCAAGTTCAGGTATAGGCTTGCAGTATGCACACCGTTTGGCGGAGCATTACAAATATGATTTGGTACTGGTGAGCAATCAGGAGAAAGAAATCAAGGAAACCGCCGATGAAATCGGCAAAAAATATGGAGTAAAGACAATCTCTCTATATAAAGACCTCTCTACAGAGAGTGCCCCGCAGGAACTATTTGACTACTGCAAGGAGAACGGAATAGAGATAGAGGTTCTCATAAACAACGCTGGCGTATTCTTCTTTAATGACCTTGCAAACACAGCGGAAAAGAGGGTGAACCTTATGCTTCACCTGCATATACGCACGGTGACAAATATGACTCGTCTGTTTGGCGCCGCAATGGCTGAGCGTGGACACGGATATATATTGAATATGAGTTCTATGAGTGCATGGATGGCAATGCCAGGCATTCAATGCTACAACGCATCAAAAGCGTATATCCTCAATTTCAGCAAATCAATGTGGTATGAACTTAAACCTCACGGAGTTACAGTTACTGCCATAACCCCTGGAGCCATAGATACAGGACTTTACGGACTTGCACCTAACCTGCGTAAATTAGCGGTTGCAATCCACGTATCAATGCCACCTGCAAAACTTGTAAAGAAGGCTCTAAAGGCTATGTTCAAAGGCAAAAAGAAGTCAATGCCCGGTGCGGTCAACTACCTCTTTGTACCTATGATTAAGCACCTGCCAGATTGGGTTGTCTTCTTTGCAATGAAGAAGATTTCCTGCTTTCAGAAATAGGTGCTAAGCAAGACAGCAGACATTTTTTAACTAAAAAATTTTGTTGCAAACATACTTGTCAAAATCAACTACAGGAGGAAAACTGCCCATACTTCTGACTTTTTGTATAAACTGCACAGCCTCATCTTTTGATATCAACCCTTTCTGTATAGCGTAATATAAAAAATCATTTGTGGTCAAATATGTTATATTGTACTTAGTGCAATAATCAATTATATCTTTTGTATTACTGCTTCCAACCACATCATTATGAAATCTACAATACACCATACAGGCACTTTCGCCTCTTCCCAAGTGTAATCCGCTTGTTGCAGTTAATCTTAAATACTCCCTTTTTTCCTCACCAAACTCACTGAATTTTTCCACTATAATACTTTTTTCTTTAGCAATAACAGCTTCCAAAGATGACAGAACCAAATCAGGCAACTCATTTATTACAATATCAAGAACAACAAACTGAAATTCCGGTAATATTTTTGGAAGCATATACAACAGACCACCTCTAAAGAAATGGTTGATTACATCAGCGTCAAGAATAACTTTAGTCTTCTTTTTTGTCATAGGATATCATATTTAGAAGTTCCATATAGTGACCCTCTGATATTTTTCCTGATTCATACAGCAAGCGTGCCTTTTCTCCAAAATCACCTATTACCTCCCCCTCATTTCCAGGCTCATAAAGAGAAATTCCATACCCATACTCTTGAGCAGATTCCTTTACTGATGTCTGTTGCAATTTATTAAAACATTTGTCAGAAACAAGCCCTAAATCTTTAAGACGGATAAGAAGCGTCTTCCTGGAAACTTGAAACATTTGCTCTATTCTCAAAATAGTGGCGAGATTCACATTCCGGCTTTGCATTTCTTCATAACTCACCATTTTACAAATGCCTTCGCGAGGCAACAGAAGTGCTGACGCAAACAAATTTGCATTCAGTTCTCCATTAGTAATTCCATCTTGGCACATATGTGGCAATGGATTATCTTCAAACAATAAATGATATAGTTCATGTGCAATTGTAAAGTGCTGGCGACCTATTGTAGAGTTGCTGTTTATAAGAATAAATAACTTTCCGCTTTTTGACTTGCAACTTATTCCATATGAATTTCTGGATAACGGACGAAACATTGCGGTAATATTTAAATGTCTCAATAACATTTTTACATCAATAGGCGATGAGACACTAAGGTCATTCTCAACACGAAATTTGCAAGCCAAGGCTTCCGTCTCTTTAATAGTCAGTTTTTTCATTTTTCCAACATTGAATCCAACATCAGTGAATTTTTGACAACTCTCTTGAATGCTGCTACCTGTATCATATCATCAGCGGTAAGATTATCCACACGGAATGCCGTAGTAAGCATATTTTCCACCACACTGGAATCCTCTGAATACATCAAAATAGCATCACAACCATATAAATCAGCCAATTTTTCCATAAGAGACAACGGCAATTCCCTATCACCTGTCTCATAATTAGCATAAGCAGACCTTTTAATTCCAAGAAAATCAGCAACCTTTTCTTGCGTAAAATTCGCAGTCTCACGCATTAATTTAATATTTTTTGCAACAATTAGATTTTCTTTCATACTACTGAATTTTAATTTGTTCACAGATATTTATCTGTGGCAAAAATATATCATATTTTTAATATTTGCAAATTTTGCCACACTAATGTACATAATTTTCTTGAAATTATTCAAATTAAACGAGACTATACAAGGCTTAGCACTCTATTTTTGTGGGGTAGTCTATAGTGTAGTGTAGCCCGCGTGACTCCTTGCGTTCCATAGCCATCTTTATTACAAGGTGTCCTGTGTAGATTATGTTACGTAGCTCACAAATCTCTTTGGTTACAACTGAGCGGTCAAAGAGGTCTTCTGTCTCTTTATATAGAATCTCAAGACGGTCATACGCACGTTTTAAGCGAAGGTTTGAACGCACTATGCCCACATAGTTGCTCATAATCTGCCCTACCTCTTTGACACTTTGGGTAATGAGCACCATCTCCTCATTGAGGCTTGTACCCTCATCATTCCATAGAGGAACATTCTCATTAATCTTTATGCTGTCAATCTTTGAGAGGGCGTCTTTTGCCGCCTTGTCAGCATACACAATAGCCTCAAGCAGTGAGTTGGAGGCAAGTCGGTTGGCTCCGTGAAGACCCGTACAAGAGCACTCTCCAGCCGCATAAAGGTGGTTTATGGTGGTGCGGGCGTTCATATCAACTATTATACCGCCACATAGGTAGTGGGCGGCTGGAACAACGGGAATATATTGCCTTGTAATGTCAATGCCAATGCTCAGACACTTTTCATAAATCATAGGGAAGTGCTCCTTTGTCTCCTCGGCAGGCTTGTGAGTGACATCGAGGTAAACGTAGTCACAACCCGCAAGTTTCATCTCCGTGTCAATACTCCTTGCCACGATGTCCCTTGGAGCAAGTGAGCCGCGCTTGTCATACTTATACATAAACTCCTCACCTTTAAGGTTACGGAGAACCGCTCCATAACCACGCATAGCCTCAGTAATGAGGAATGAAGGGCTGTCAGCAGGATTATAGAGACTTGTAGGGTGGAACTGAACAAACTCCATATCCTTTACAAGACCTTTGGCACGGTGAACCATCGCTATGCCATCGCCGGTGGCGATAGATGGATTGGTAGTGGTCTGGTAAATATGCCCGATGCCACCCGTAGCCATAAGTGTGACCTTTGAGAGGAATGTGTGTACACGGCGTGTCTTTGGATTAAGTACATATACACCGTAGCACTCTATGTTAGGAGTTGTATGTTTAATGACCTGACCTAAATGGTGCTGGGTTATGAGGTCAATGGCAAAATGATTCTCAAAAACCTCTATATTAGGGTGTTCCTGAATCTTTTTCATAAGGGAGTGCTGAACCTCAGCACCTGTACTGTCTTTATGATGAAGTATGCGGAAATCTGAGTGACCGCCCTCTTTATGAAGGTCAAAGTTACCCTTCTCATCCTTGTCAAAATCAACGCCCCACTTAACAAGTTCCTGAATCTGTGAAGGTGCGTTCTCAATAACCATACGCACTACCTCCTCATCACAAGCGCCGTCACCTGCTATAAGAGTATCCTTAACGTGATTGTCAAAATTATCGGTAAGTTTGGTGACTGATGCTATGCCACCCTGGGCGAGGTTTGTGTTAGCCTCTTCAAGAGTGCTCTTACATAGTATTGCCACTTTGCCCTTATCCGCTACCTTGAGGGCGAAACTCATACCGGCTATACCGCTGCCGATTACTAAGAAATCAAATTTGCGTACCATACAAATAAATGAGAAATAAGAAAGGAGAAAGGAGAAAAAAAATCTCCGTATAACTTTCTAACTGATTATGGTACAAAGTTACGGTAAAATAATGGAAGTTGTTACTTTTTTTGTATTTTTGGACTTCGTTATAACCAACATTACGTTAAATCCTATGAAAAATCCAATTGAACTTGCATTTTTAGCCATTATGGCGGTTGCCGCCACAGGCTGTACGGAGAGCACCGCCGAATCCACACTTGAGCCTGCCACAAAAAAACCAGAATGGAGCCGCAACGCTGTAATTTATGAGGTTAACTGGCGTCAGGCTACTGATGACGGCACGGCAACCTCATTCTCAAAGAAACTTCCTTACCTGAAAGGACTTGGCGTTGACATTCTCTGGTTTATGCCTGTTAATCCTATATCTGAGGTCAACCGCAAGGGTGAACTTGGCAGTTATTACGCCTCTCAGAACTACACTGCTCTCAATCCTGAACTTGGAACAATTGATGAGTTCAAGAATATGGTGAGTGAGGCGCATAGTCTTGGAATGAAGGTCATAATAGACTGGGTTGCAAACCACACAGGTTGTGACAATGTATGGCTTACCGAGCACCCTGACTGGTATGCCCGCAATGAAAAAGGCGAACTAATAAGCCCTTGGGACTGGACAGACACATACAAACTTAACTATGAGAACCAAGAGATGCGTCAGGCTATGATTGACGCAATGAAGTTCTGGGTAAGCGAGTGTGACATTGATGGTTTCCGCTGTGATGTCGCCTTTATGGTTCCTGTGGATTTCTGGGTAGAAGCACGCAAGCAGTTAGAGGAGATAAAACCTGTGTTTATGCTTGCCGAGGCTGCTGACAAGGAACTTTGTGACGATGCGTTTGATATGGTGTACAACTGGCCTCTCCTATTCCTATATGACAAGATTGCAAAGGGTGAGAGGAACTGCTCCATAATTGACTCCATAGTTTGCGCTGAGCGTGACAGTTTCCCTGTTGACGCCTACCAGATGAATCATATTACAAACCACGACCGCAACTCTTGGGACGGCACTGAGTTTGAACGTCTTGGTCTTGGCACAGAGGCGTTTGCTGTGCTCTCATACATTGTTCCTGGTATGCCCCTGATATACACAGGGCAGGAGGTTGGCTATGACCACCGTTTTGAGTTCTTTAAAAAGGACAGACCCGCTCCGCTGGTTAAGAACCACTGGTACTATCTCTATCAAAGTCTGAACAATCTCAAGCACGGCAACAAGGCTCTGCGCGCCGGCATTGAGGGTGGCTGCTGGAAGGTATTTGAGACCACAGAGCCAGACAAAGCGTTAGTATGCTCACGTGAACTTGGAGATGACAAGGTTATGTATGTGGCAAATCTCAGCAATGAACCTGTTAAATTCTCTCTGACAAACCTTACTGAGAAAGAGAGTTTCTCAGATTATTTCAAGGGTGGCAAAGTTAGTGTGGAGTCAGGGCAGGAGTTCTCTCTTGCTCCGTGGGAGTATATGCTGCTTGTAAAATAAATTTGCATCTGCACTCACTAAATAGTAACTTTGCACTGCAAATTCAGTAATGCATTATGGAACATAAGTTATTTGTTTACAACACTCTCAAACGTAAGAAGGAACAGTTTGTACCACTGAACAGCCCCTATGTGGGTATGTATGTGTGCGGACCAACGGTTTATGGTGACGGACACCTTGGTCACGCTCGTCCGGCAATAACATTTGACCTGTTATTCCGCTGGCTGCAACTATCAGGCTACAAAGTCCGCTATGTACGTAACATTACTGATGTAGGGCATCTTGAACACGATGCTGATGAGGGTGAGGATAAGATTGCCAAGAAGGCTCGGCTTGAACAGAAGGAGCCTATGGAGGTGGTTCAATACTATCTTAACCGCTATCATAAGGCTATGGAGGCTCTTAATGTGCTACCACCATCAATTGAGCCACACGCATCGGGTCACATAATTGAACAGATTGAATTTGTTAAGAGAATTCTGGATGCCGGATACGCCTATATCTCCGATGGTTCCGTCTATTTTGACATCAGGAAATATGACCGTGACCACAAATACGGAATACTTTCAGGACGTAACATAGATGAGCTTCTTGAGACCACCCGCGCTCTTGACGGGCAGCAGGAGAAGCAGTGCGCTATGGATTTCGCACTTTGGAAAAAGGCACAGCCGGAGCATATAATGCGTTGGCCTTCACCTTGGAGCGACGGTTTCCCGGGATGGCATCTTGAGTGCTCAACAATGGGAACAAAATACCTTGGTCAGGAGTTTGACATACACGGCGGTGGTATGGATTTGGTCTTCCCGCACCACGAGTGTGAGATAGCACAATCAACAGCCGCGCTCGGGCATCAGAGTGTACGTTATTGGATGCACAATAATATGATAACCATCAACGGTCAGAAGATGGGTAAGTCATTGGGTAATTTCATAACCCTTGATGAGTTCTTTACCGGTAGTCATAAACTACTTGACCAGCCGTACTCCCCTATGACAATACGATTCTTCATTCTGCAAGCACAATATAGGAGCACGGTGGATTTCAGCAATGAGGCGCTGAAAGCGTCAGAGAAGGGTTATCAGCGTCTTATGGAGGCATATAACCGTCTTCAGACACTTAAGGCTTCAGATGCGTCAACCGTTAATGTAAAGGGACTTCGCCAACAGTGTACTGACGCTATGAATGATGACCTCAACTCTCCTATAGTGATATCATATCTGTTTGAGGCCACAAAGTCAATCAACGCCGTGGCAGACGGCAACGCCACCATCAGTGCGTCAGACCTTGAGGAACTCAAATCAGTCTTCAAACTATTCATAGAAGATGTGTTAGGACTGAAAAATGATACAAAGGCCGATGCCGGCTCATCATCAGAGGCATATAAGCAGGCAGTGGATTTGCTGCTCAATATGCGTCTTGAGGCAAAGAGGAACAAGGATTGGGCAACCAGTGATAAGATAAGAAACACTTTGCAGGAACTTGGCTTCACTATAAAGGACACCAAAGACGGTTTTGAGTGGTCATTATAGCCCTCTTTTTGAAAATTTGTCGCTTTTTGTAAAAAAATTTGGTGGTGAAGGAATTTTGATTTACCTTTGCACCACTTTCAGAGGAAAGAAGTAGTTGGCGCTATCGTCTAGTGGTCTTGGACGTCGCCCTCTCACGGCGAAGATCCCGGGTTCGAATCCCGGTGGCGCTACTAAAAACGGAAGGTATTGAGTTTCAATACCTTCCGTTTTTTGATGAAACACTCCTACTTCGGGCCAATAGACAAATTCACTGGTGTGTTTGGCTGAATATTACCTGCGGTTGAACTTGTACGGGTATTCCGACAGATTTTCTATGACAGACAAAATTACTGTGTAAACGCTACACCTTACAATTATTTTTCGTATATTTGCAAGGTAGTATATACAGCATATTAACCAATTAAATCTTATAAAATTATGTCTAAAGTAACAGTGGTAGGGGCTGGTAACGTAGGTGCTACAGCCGCTAATGTTTTGGCTATCAAAGAGGTAGCAAGTGAAGTTTGTCTTATTGATATCAAAGAGGGTCTTGCTGAGGGTAAGGCTATGGATATTATGCAGACAGCACAACTTATTGGGTTTGATACAGTAGTTACAGGTGTAACCAATGACTATTCCAAAACCAAGAACTCAGATGTAGTTGTAATCACATCTGGTATTCCACGTAAGCCGGGTATGAGCCGTGAAGACCTTATAAGCGTTAACGCAGGCATAGTTAAGAGTGTGGCTTCAAACATTCTTAAATACTCTCCAAAGGCTATTATTGTAGTGGTTTCTAACCCTATGGACGCAATGGCTTACCTTGCTCTCAAGAGCCTTGGTCTGCCACGTAACCGCGTCATAGGTATGGGTGGCGCTCTTGACAGCAGCCGTTTCAAATATTACTTAAGCCAAGCCTTAAAGTGCAACCAGAATGAGGTTGAGGGTATGGTTATAGGCGGTCACGGCGATACCACAATGATACCTCTCGCTCGCTTTGCCACATATAAGGGCATTCCTGCAAGCCAACTTCTTGGCAAGAAGAAACTTGATGAGGTGGTTAAATCAACTATGGTGGGCGGTGCCACTATGACAGGTCTGCTTGGCACATCTGCATGGATGGCTCCAGGTGCTGCTATAGCATTCCTTGTAGAGTCTATTATTAAAGACCAGAAGAAGATGATTCCTTGCTCTACATATCTTAACGGTGAGTATGGTATGAAGGATATTACCATAGGCGTTCCTGTTATAATAGGCAAGAAAGGTATAGAGAAGGTTGTAACTCTTAAGCTTAACAAAGAGGAGAAAGAGGCTCTTGCCGCATCTGAGGCAGCAGTACGCAAGACCAGCGCTATTCTCCACGATATGAAACTTATCTAAACTAGCGCAGTACGCAATAAAAAGGAAGACTTTTTCCATGAGTCTTCCTTTTAAAAAAATTGCTATTTTCGCAAAAACCCACCCCTAAAATATATTTTATAACAAACAACAAAAATTATGAAAACATTTACAAGAACTTTACTGATTGCCACAGCAGGGCTTTTGTGGGCTCTATCCGCTACAGCACAGGCTCCGGCAAACAATCCTGGCGTTATGTTGCAGGGTTTCTACTATGATTCTTACGACACCTCAAAAGCAAAAGCCGCTAACGGTGAGTCTTACGGACGTACTAAGTGGACAGACCTCAAAAGTCAGGCACAAGAGATTGCTGAAACATTTGACATGATTTGGCTTCCGCCTTCAGCAAAATCTGAGGGAGGTACAGGTTACCACCCGAAACAGTGGTCAAACCAAAACGGTGACTGGGGAACCCAAGCCGAACTTACTTCCTTGATTAAAAAATTTAAAGAGATTAATCCTAATATGAAGGTTATTGCCGATATTGTAATTAACCATAAGTCAGGTAATAATTGGATAGATTTTGACAATGAGAATTTTGGCACATACGGTAAGTTTACTCTATATGAGAGCGGTCATAAAAGTCAGTATGTATGCCGTGATGATGAGGTATCCAAGCAGTCGGGTTGGACTGCCACAGGTAACAAAGATGCAGGCTATGATGTGCAATGTGAGGCATCTGGCGGTTACTGTGCCGCACGAGACCTTGACCACTCTAATTCTTACCTGAGAGACGCTATTAAGGCATACCTTCAGTGGATGAAGGGTGAGATTGGCTATGACGGCTGGCGTTATGACCTTGTAAAGGGCTACCTTGGTAAATATACTAAGGAGTACAATGCCGCCGCAGGTGCATATTTCTCTGTAGGTGAGTATTGGGACGGAGATTACAATGCTCTTACGCATTGGATTGATGAGACAGGTAAGACATCCAATGTTTTTGACTTCTGCCTGAAGTACAACGGCTTTAATAATAGCTTGGCTAACAAAAACTATTCAGCACTTGCAGGAGAAGGTGGAAGCGGCACTGGTGTTGGACTTATTAGTTGGACATATAAACAGTATGCAGTATCATTTGTAGATAACCACGACACTTTCCGTCCTAAAGAGCCACAAGATTGCCCAGGTTGCAATAGATTCTGGGGAGACTGGACACAGGCTAACGCCTATATTATAGCAATGCCTGGTACCCCTTGTGTATTCTATCCTCACTGGGTAAGATGCAAGGAGGATATTAAGAAGATGGCTGCCGCCCGTAAGGCTTGCGGCATTACAAACACATCTTCCGCATCTTGTAAAACTGAAAACGGTGCTTTCAGGGGTGAGATTAAAGGTAAAAACGGAACTCTTGTATGTTATATAGGTTCTCAAGGCACTTGCCCTGCCGGTTTCAAACTTGCCTGCTCAGGTAATGGTTGGGCATACTATACCAATGTAACAGTTCCTGTAGGTCCTGTAGTTACTATGAACCCTACAGGCGGTTACGCTACATCTGTAACACTGTCAGCCACTAAGGGTACTATTTATTACACAACTAATGGAACAAATCCTACTGCTTCATCTACCAAATATACAGGTCCTATTGTAGTTACAAGCACTAACTTTACTGTAAAGGCTATTGCAATAGACGGCACTACAAAATCATCTGTAGTTAGTGGCACATTCACAAATGAGAAGCCTAAAAGCATTACAGTTCAGTTTAAGGCTCCTGCAGCGTGGACTACAGTAAAGGCATACGCTTGGGTTGGAAAAGGAGAAACTGATGCAGAAAAATTGTTAGGAGCATGGCCTGGTACAGCAATAGGTAAATCAGGTGATAAATATTCTGTTACTATAGATACAAATAAAGCTACATCCTTCAATATTATATTTAACAATGGAGCAACAACAGACGTAGGTAAACAACAGACAGCAGATTTACCGATTACCGCCGATGCTTGTTTTGATGGTTCATCATTAGTTTATAGCGGGGAACCATGGCCTACACCAGGCAAATGTCAAGACGGACCTACACCAAGTTCCATAACAGTAAGGGCAAACACTAATAACCCTGCTTGGTCAGGAGACGTATATATCCACGCTTGGACAGGTGTAGATACCAACATTACCGAATGGCCAGGTGTTAAAATGACAAAATCTGGTAATTGGTGGGAATATACTTTCAGTGATTTAAGTTCTCCACTAAACATAATATTCACAGATGGTGATAAGACCAAGGCAAAACAAACCGATAACATTGAAGGTCTTACAGCCAATACATGCTACAGCATACTAAGCACTACCCATGAGGACGCCTGGGGAAATCAAGTTTATGATACAGAAGAGACAGGTTGTCCTGTAGCTGCAGACGATATTGAAAGTGTTGATGGTGTTACATTAGTACCTAACCCAACATCAGGTGAGATGACAATATTGAGTGACCGGGAGTTTATTCTTGGAAATGTCACAACTATTGGCGGTAAGAACTGCGGCTCATTTGAGGTGAATGGCAACACTATTGACGTAAGCCGTCTTGCTCCAAACAGAGAGCCATATCTGCTACGTCTTGTGGATAGCAATGGAAATGTAACTGTTGAATTTTTCTTCAGAAGATAATAGTTCTAAATAGATAGAAAAAGAACCTCATAATAATTATGAGGTTCTTTTTTTTATAAGATTCTTCGCTACGCTCAGAATGACGTGGTACTTATAATTATTTCTTTTTAACAGGTTCGCAAGTCAGGTCTACTCCAAGTTTTTGGAAAATCTTACGGTCAACCTCACTAAGCATTACTGTGGTATGAACTTGGCAGCCGCAAAGTTTAGGAAGTTCCGCCAACGCACGACGGCAGTTATCATCATTAAGACTCAGCATTGCGAGGGCGACAAGAACCTCGTCGGTATGTAATCTGGGATTACCACCGTGCAAATGCTTCACCTTCATTTCCTGTATTGGCTCAATCATCTGGGCAGGTATCATCTTTACATCGTGGTCTATACCTGCAAGATACTTGGTAGCGTTAAGCAGCAATGCGGCACTTGCACCAAGCAGAGATGTAGTTTTAGATGTTATTATAGTACCGTCATTAAGTTGTATGGCGGCACAATTCACACCAGTCTCTGCGGCACGCTTTTTTGCAATATCAATTATGGGACGGTTATCTGCAGAAACTTTAGCCTGCTGCATAAGCAGCTTAATCTTATTCACTTCAGTCTCCTCCGCTTTGCCGTCCACTAATTTATTCAGAGCATTGTAATACCTGCGAATTATCTCCTGACAAGACGCTTCACGGCACGACTCATCATCAAATATGCAAAAACCTGCCATATTAACCCCCATATCAGTAGGTGATTTATATGGGTTCTCACCGTAGATACCCTCAAATATAGCGTTAAGGACAGGGAAAATCTCTATGTCTCGGTTATAATTTATCGTGGTCTTCCCGTACGCCTCAAGATGAAACGGATCTATCATATTTACATCATTGAGGTCGGCTGTAGCAGCCTCATACGCAAGATTCACAGGGTGTTTCAGCGGAAGATTCCATACGGGGAATGTCTCAAACTTTGCATAGCCAGCTTTTATTCCTTTTTTGTTATCCTGGTATAACTGACTAAGACATACAGCCATCTTACCGCTACCAGGGCCTGGAGCGGTTACCACAACAAGCGGACGTGTTGTCTGAACATACTCATTGCGTCCGAAACCTGCATCGGAGTCAATAAGTTGTACGTTATGCGGATAGCCGTCTATTGTATAGTGATAGTATGATTTTATATTCAAACGTGACAAGCGGTTGTGGAACGCCTTTGCACTCTCCTGACCCGCAAAATGTGTTATAACAACGGAGTTTACCTGCATTCCCCGCTTCTCAAAGTCAATTAGAAGGCGTAACACCTCATCATCGTATGTTATTCCCAAATCCCCACGCACTTTGCTCTTCTCAATATCCACAGCACTTATAGCGATAACTATCTCTGCCACGTCACGCAACTGCAGAAGCATCTTTAGTTTACTGTCAGGCTCAAATCCAGGTAGCACCCGACTTGCGTGGAAATCATCAAAAAGTTTTCCTCCGAACTCAAGGTACAGCTTGTCGCCAAAGTGAGATATGCGCTCCTTAATGTGCTCAGATTGAATCTTAATGTACTTATTATTGTCAAATCCCTGTCTCATCATATACTATTTTACAAATCCGCTTTCCTGTTCAAGTTTCTCAATAACATCTGACTCTCTGACCTCCAGATTGTTATTCTGGTAGAACTCAATGTATTTAATTAGAGACTCCTTATCAAATACTTTTACAAAATTCTCATCTGATATTACAAATGCCTTATAATTCACTCCTGTGAGAGCCTCGTGTACACTTGCGTCTCCCAAAACTGAATTCTGGTACCACACCGCCTCATTAAGTGATGATAACGGTGTCACACCCACTGCATAGATTGCTTCATCAAGTTTCTTTACATTAAAGTCAAAGTCTTTAATCATAAAGCGTGTGAAGTTATATTGGGCAAGTGCGAATAGAATGTCATTCTTCTGTCTCTCATTACCCATAATAACTATTATGAATGAGTGCTGGTCATCGGGGTTATAAATAAAGCCTGCCTTTTGTATAGCCTCAGCATATTCATTTTGTGACACAATTACAGCCTGACGATTCTCCGCTATTGTAGAGACAGGGGTACTTGTGCTTACAATCTCCTTACCCTGACCCACAAGTGCCAGCATATCACGTGCTATAGGGGTGACCTCACTTTCAGGATACTTCTCTATTATAGTCTGCAATTTATTCTTGAATACCTCTCTACCGCTTGCTCTGCCTCCGCTGAGTGCCTCAATCATATAAATTTTAGGCATCAGTTTTGAATCAGCGCAGCACTTCTCCATCTTCTCAAGATTTGTTTGTATTATGTAGCGGTTACCGCTCTTTAGTGCGGCATACGCCTCTGTGTATAGCGCCTCCGCTTCTTTCTCATTATTCTCATCAACACTCTCTTTGGATTGACCGAACTCTGTGTTAGGATAGCGACGCAGCAGTTCATTATATGTCTCAGTGGCAAGACGTTTGTTTAGAATACGCTCATCATACACCTTGTAGAGATTATAGAGAGCCTCCTCTATGGCAGCGTTTGATGACTGTTTCATTACCTCTGTCACTGGTATCTGACGCAGATATGAATCAATTTCCGCATCTCCGGTAGATGACTGGGCAATCTCTTCAGAGGCAGCCTCTTCAGCCACAACCTCCTCCATATCCTCATTATCCTCCTCCAACTCAAAGCCTGTGGATACTTTGTTTGACCTACGCCAATCATCTTCGAGTGAGCGTCCGCCCCACTGTTTCTGGAAGTCAAGTTTACCCTTACTTATAAGTGTGTTATTATAGAAGTACCACGATTGGTCAAGAGACTCACCAAGTGATAGATTTGCCGCAGCTGCCATAGCGGCACTTTTGTCCCGCTCCGCCTGCTGACGAGCCTCTTCCTCAAGTCTCTTCTGAGCCTCTTCCTGCTCCTTATGTATACGCTCCACCTCAGCCTTTACCTTCTCAATCATCTTATCTTGCGGAAGTGAGGCGAGGAAAAGCAAAGAATCCTGCAATGTCACAACTCCACTGTATTGAGCGACATAATCAAGATTCTGTGACCTTGTCTGCAACTCCTTATATCCCGGATGGTCAATGGAAAGGATATTCACAGCCTCAGCATAAAGCGGTTGAGCCTTCAGATAATCCTCTTCATCATAGTAGATTGAGCCTAAGGCGAGAAGTGCGTGAGCCTTGTCAATACCATTTCTTGTGCTCTTCTCTATGGCTAACTGGTAATACTCCATAGCCTTTGCCTTGTCCCCCTTACGCTGGTATAGCGTACCCATTGTAAAATAGATGCGGTCAAGATAATCAGCATTGCTGGCACGCTTTACAAGGCGGTCAACCTCTTTTTTTATATCATCCATTGAAGAGCCTTGGTAACACTTTGCCATACCAAGCACAGAGTTGAACTCCATTACATAGTCAGGGCGTTTTTTCTTCACCGCCTCGTATGCGTTGTATGCCTCCCCGTAGCGTTTTAACTTCTCAAGAACCTGCGCATAGATAAACATTACACGCTTACGCTGGTCTTTTTTTGTAATCTCAATGGCGTTCTGCAGATATGGCAGTGCCGCCTCATACTGTTTCTGACGCAGCAGAAGGTCTGCCTTTACAAGCACGTAGAGTTTTGTGGTTCTTGCAGAAAACGCCTTCTCACTCAAACGGTTAAGAATATCCTCAGCCTCATAGTACCATCCCTGCTGTGCGTAGACCTTTGCCTCCCATAGTTTTGATTCCGTGGCAACATCGGGGTTATCCTGAAAATGTTTGGAAGCATAGGCGAGGGTGGCGGCAGATGCGGCGTAATCCTCCTTGAAGGCAAGTGCCTTACCTTTTAAGAGCCAAGCCGCCTGAACCTCAGAGTTATACTCTTCTTTAGCCATAAATGCCTTGTACTTAGGGTCTCTTGACTTTTTAGGATTTTTCTTTGGTTTTTTGACTATGGAATGAAGTTGTATTGCCTTGTCACACTTCTCTATAACACGGTCCATATCAGCACTTGCCGCCTTGGTAGCGTCTCCGGCACTCTCCTCAAATACGGGAAGTACTTCATTGTAGTCATCTGTCTGCAACACGGCTGCGTGAACCGCCGTCTGTCCTTTTTTATACGCCTCTCTTCCATTGAAAAGAATGTTGTACCTGGCTTTTGTGTGATGGTAACCGCGTGTAGCGGCTGTGTTCTTCTTAACAGAACACGATGTCAGAGCAAGCATTAACGCCACCACAATGACTGATATGTAATAAAATGGTTTTCTCATAACAAATATGAGTGCAAATGTACAATTTTTTGCTCAATAATAAAAATGGAGTTCAACTTTGAACTTTGAACTCCATTGATACTAAATTAATTTTTTGAGTAATTTTCTTCTTCACCCTGAACGAGGTGTAGTGGACTACATAAGTGAAGGGGAAGAAGAAAATAACAAAAAAAGACTAGTCCTCATCTTTGTGGGTGGCGGCGTACTCCTTAAGCAGTACCTCCTGAACTTCCATAGGAACAAGTTCATAGCCCGACATACTCATTGAGAATGATGCTCTGCCACCTGTGGCTGAACTGAGTGATGTTGAGTAGTTGCCCATCTCCTTAAGCGGAACTTTGGCTGATAGTTTCTCCATACCCTTCTCACTCTCCATTCCCATAATAATGGCTCGGCGGCTCTGAAGGTCTGCCATAACATCACCCATACGTCCCGATGGAACCACCACATTTACATCATAGATAGGTTCCATAATCTTAGGACCGGCGTTCTTGAAGGCATCTGAGAACGCATGACGTGCGGCAAGACGGAATGAGATTTCATTTGAATCCACCGGGTGCATCTTACCATCATATACTATTACACGTACATCACGTGCGTAAGAACCTGTAAGAGGACCTTGCTCCATACAATCCATAACTCCCTTAAGTATAGCAGGAATGAAACGTGCGTCAATGGCACCACCTACAATACTGTTGATGAACTCAACCTTTCCGCCCCATTCAAGCGGATACTCCTGCTTGTCACGGATACTGATTTTGAACTCCTGACCGTTGAACTTATAGACATCTTTGGCAGGAACTCCCTCAAACAGAGGCTCAACTATAAGGTGAACCTCACCAAACTGACCTGCTCCACCGCTCTGTTTCTTATGACGGTAGTCTGCACGGGCAGCCTTTGTAATGGTCTCACGGAATGGAATCTTAGGTTCTGAGTATTCAATGGCAATCTTGTCATTATTCTCAACACGCCATTTGAGTGTACGCAGGTGGAACTCTCCCATACCGTATAGTATTGTCTGTTTTAACTCCTTTGAATACTCAACACGCCAAGTAGGGTCTTCCTCGTGCATACGGTTAAGTATCTCACCAAGTTTTGCGTCATCGGCTTGGTTAACAGCCTTTACGGCACGGCGGTATTTCCAATCGGGGTATTTCACAAAGTCAAATTGTTGCTCTGATGTACCTGCGTTAAGTGTGTTTGCCGTGCGTGTGTTCTTAAGTTTTACGGTAGCGCCTATATCACCGGCGGCAAGTTCGTCAACCTCAATACGGTTCTGACCCGCTACGCAGTATAACTGTGAGAGACGCTCCTTAGTGTTACGTGTGGCGTTGAAGAGGTCATCACCTTTCTTGACTGTGCCGCTCATAACCTTAAAGTAGTTTACATCTCCAATGTGAGGCTCCACTGAGGTCTTGAATATGTAGATACTTGTCTCCGCTTTGGCATCGGGGTTGATAACCTTACCCTCCTTATTAGCAGGTGACGGCATATCACTTACAAAAGGAACTACATTGCCAAGGAACTCCATAAGACGGCGGACGCCCATATCCTTGCCCGCACATACACAGAATACTGGAAGAATATCCTGGCTTACAAGACCTTTACGAATACCAAGACGCATCTCATCTTCTGTAAGCGAACCGCTCTCAAAGTACTTGTCCATAAGTGACTCATCATGCTCAGCGGCTGCCTCTATAAGGTTCTTGTGCCACTCCTCAGCCTTATCCATAAACTCCGATGGAATGGCTGAAATTTCAGGAACACCACCCTCTGGTTTCCATTTGTACATCTTCATAAGAAGCACATCAATAAGTGCGTTGAAACCTGGACCTACGTTAATAGGGAATTGGATTGGAACAACCTTGCCTCCATAATTCTCCTTCAGGCTCTGAAGAGAGAGGTCAAAATCGGCTTTCTCTGAATCAAGTTGATTGATAACAAAGATGCACGGTTTCTTCATCTTCTCTATCTGGCGATATTGGTTCTGCGTTCCAACCTCCACACCCTGTTGGGCGTTAATAAGCATAAGGGCTGTGTCTGTAACGCTGAGTGAGGTAATAAGTCCACCCACAAAGTCATCAGCACCCGGACAATCAATAAAATTCAACTTCTTACCCAACCACTCAACATGAAGGACTGTGGAGAAAACAGAGTATCCGTACTCCTTCTCAACAGGGAAGTAGTCAGACACTGTGTTCTGAGCCTCTATTGTTCCTCTACGTTTGATAATACCGCTTTCATAAAGCATTGCTTCGGCAAGAGTTGTCTTGCCACTACCCGAAGAGCCAACCAAGGAGATGTTCTTGATTTTGTCATTTTGATAAAGTTGCATAATTTATTGATTTTAAGTTATTAAATGATTTTTTAGCGCATTCTCAACGCATACGACTTGCAATTTACAGAAAAAAAAATACTTCTCCAAACGTTTGAAGAAATATTTAGTGTGGGTTCTGTCTAATCTTACAAATATTCTCCTATAATGTAGTAAAGCGGAGAAATGATTCTGGTGATTAACGCTCTTTTCTCAGTTATAATTTTGGCGGTTCCCACAATCTCTCCTGTAAAAAAGACTGGTTTCCCCGATGTGAAAAAGAGTTGCTCAGGGAATGACACCTCCACAGTATAGCTGTTATCTTCAGGAATAAGTGATATGGAATTAACCATACCTTGCATATATCCATATTCCAAATATGGGAATGCATCACTTTGTATAAGAACCATCTGTCCGGTATGAATTTTCCCAGCCCCCGCTAATGGTACTTTCAGTTTTCCTGTAAACGAACTGGATTCACTTGGGACGACAGCAAATACTGCGTCTCCAGCCTTTACAAACTGGTTTTCATTCCATATAGAATGAAATGTCACAACACCATCATCTAAAGCCTCAAAGACAAAATCACGTCTCCATTCATTAATGGAGTTGTTTAATTCTCTATATGCGGACATTAGTTGTTGTTGTAACTGATTACGTTCCTGTGCGTATTGGAATGATAGCTTATTGCTACTCTCCTGAAGTTTTGATAATTCCACCTTTTCTAATGAAATAGAGGTTTTGAGCAGTTGCTGTGACTCTTTTTCCTCCAGTAAGACACTTTCCGCTTTCTCCATATCATATTCAGAGATTAACTCCTTTTCAAACAGATACTTTTCTCTGTTATATTCACTGACAGCGAGTTCCAGATGTTTTGACTTTATCTCAAGTTGCTCCTTTAAGTGATTTATATATTCAATTTTTCCGGCCTTTTGCTTTTGAAGAGTTGCAGACTCTTGTTCAATCAGATTCAGAGAGATGAAGTTTTTATATAGAACCGTCTTTTGCACAAAGTCAGAGTATGCCGGCTGTACGTTTCCTAAACAGAATGAATCACATAACACAGCCTCAGGAATATTAATTTCCGGATTAAATGTCACCTCTTGTAACAGATTTTCAACTGTTATTATATCTTCAATTTTGGCGGTGTTTTCCATAACAGCAAGAATATCCCCGTTTTTAACGCTATCTCCGTTATGAACATAAATTTTCTTAATTCTCTCGCTTGTCTGGGCAATACTCCATACAGGAGGATTTGTTGATGTAACTGTTATTTCTCCTGTAATTGTGTCAGGATATGAAAAAATGCAACTGCCTATTACAAGCAGTAATATAATTCCAGACAGAATATAGATTCCGTATCTGATTATTTTATGAGGAGTTTTAATAAGGATTTCTTGTATCTCCTCACTTTTAATCTCTATTGTTTTCTCTTTATTTTGCTCCTGATTTTCCGCCATCTTATAATTCCAGCTGGTTTTTCACCAATCTATAATATGCGCCTTTTGCCGCACTCAATTCATCGTGTGTTCCAATTTCAGCAATCTTGCCATTCTCCAGCACAACTATCTGATCAGCGTTACGCACAGTGCTTAATCTGTGTGCTACAACTATTGATGTCCTGCCTTTGAAGAAAGTTTGCAGATTGTTTAGAATTTCTCTCTCATTGTTAGCGTCAAGAGAGTTTGTGGCCTCATCAAAGAATACAAACTTAGGGTCTTTGTATATGGCTCTTGCTATCAATATTCGTTGACGCTGCCCTTGGCTTAAGCCATGCCCCTCACTACCTATTTTGGTGTTATAGGATTGCGGTAGTGATTCTATGAATTCACTAATGTTTGCCATTTTTGCCGCCATATACAACCGCTCCTTATCAATTTGTTCACCGCTTGGAGCAATGTTGTTAGCAATGGTATCTGAAAATATGAATCCTTCCTGCATCACAACCCCGCATGATTTCCGCCATTGCCTGATATTATACACGTTAATGTCATTACTACCAAGTTTTATTGAACCCTTGTCAACCGGATAATATTGCAAAAGCAATTTAAGAAGGGTGGTCTTGCCACTTCCGCTACTGCCCACAATGGCGGTCATTTTACCTGCCGGTATGTTTAGACTTATACCGTCAATTGTCCAACTACCAATGGATGTTTTGTCATATCTGAATGAAATATTCTCAAAATTAAGGTCTTTGTCAGAGGGTATTTCATTTACTTGAAGAGAATTGCCTGAGTCCTCATTTTCCTGTAACTGAACTTCACTCAAACGGTCAAAACTCAATCTGGCATCCTGAACTTGTCTTGAAAAATCAATTAGTTGGTCAATAGGACCATTGATTTGACCTAATATGTATTGAATGGCTGTCATCATACCTAATGTAAGCTGTCCGTCAATTACCAATTTTGCCACTATGGCGGATATTACAAGGTTCTTTGCTTGATTTATCAACACGGCGCCAGAGTCCTGATACTGACTGAGAGCCAGACTTTTAACCCTTAGTCTGAACAGTTTTGCCTGAACCCGTTCCCATTGCCACCTTTTTGATTGCTCGCATGCATTTAGTTTTATCTCTTGCATTCCGTTAATCAACTCTATCATATTGCTTTGATTAACAGATTGTTGGTAGAAGTTCTTTGTATCAAGTTCGGCTCTTCGTTTCATAAACAACCATACCCAAGCAAAATAGAGCGTGCTGCCAACAGCAAAAATCAGAAATATGGTTGCGCTATAGAACAACAGTACAATTGAAAACAATACCAAGTTGAACATTGAAAACAGAATGCTTAAACTTGAGTTTGTAAGCAAATCCTGAATTCTTGTCTGATCACCTATGCGTTGCATTATATCACCTGTCATCTTGGTGTCAAAATATCCCATTGGCAGTTTCATAAGTTTAATTAAGAAGTCTGACACCATTGAGATATTCACTCTTGTACCTATATGCAGAAGAATCCATCCCCTTATGAATTCGACAGAGCAGCTGCTTATTGTTAAAATCAACTGTGCAATAAGTACAAGATATATGTAACCAATATCCTGTGTTGATATTCCAAAATCAACTATTGATTGTGTCAGGAATGGGATTATCAGTTGTAGAACACTACCGACAGCAAGGCTGAGACATAGTTGTACAACAAGATTTTTATACGGACGCAGATATTTGAAAACGTAAGAGAGACTTCTTTTCTCATCTTTGTCATCGGAGTCTCTATTATAAAAGTCCGGAGTAGGTTCCAACAATAGCACAACACCTGTGTTAATGCCATTTGTAACGTCATTCTCCCAACAATTGCAGAATTCCTCTTTTGAATATTTTATTTTCCCCGATGCCGGGTCTGAAACATAAACCCAAGTTTTCCTTCCCCTGGTTTTAATGTCATATACTACAACAAAATGATTGTTATTCCAAAATACAATACATGGTGTTGGTGCCTGACACAGTGTTTCAAAAGATATTTTTGCACCTATTGTCCTGAACCCGATACTTTCTGCAGCCTCACTAATGCCAAGCATAGAGACACCCTCATGTGTTATATTTGATTTCTCACGCAGTCCCTGTGCAGAAAAGAGCCGCCCATAGTAAGCGGCTATCATTCTTAGGCACGTTGGACCGCAGTCCATTGCATCATATTGGTGGTAGTGAGGGAACATTTAGTTTGACTATTCTTCTATTGTATAATTCATACTTTTGGCATACTCTTCCAGAGTCTTCAATCCCACAGCCTTGCGTCTGTCATTGACGTGCTTGCTGTCTTCTATTCCAGAAAGCTTTATAACTGAAGTTTGTTTCCGCTCATCCCATGATGCCTGAGTCCCGTATATTTGTTTTTTACCTGACCATAATGCATATCTGTCTTCAACATATGCCAGATGCTCTCCATTAGAGTTACCAACTTTCACAGCCTCTCTGAAGGCTGGCAGGTACTTTTCTATCATCTTTATGTCAGAATGTTGGAGAATCAGGAAAATAGCGGTGCTTGCCTCTTCTCCAACTTCATCATATCCGAGCCATCCACGTATAGATAGAAGGGAGTCCACAATATGGCTGTTCTTATTGTTCAGTTCTCCCATGAACCTTCCAATGCTGTCAAGCTCAACTTTGTTATTGCCACCTTTCTGCATGGCAAAATAGTACTCCTGCCTTATCTTCTGGTCTGCGGTATATATCTTCATAAGCATACACGCTGTGGTCTTGTCCTTTGGAAACATACCAAGGGAATCAGCTTTGCTTTCAAGCATTGTCCACCTTTCATCATCTCTTATGGAGTCAAAGTCAGAGTCAACCAGCATATACATACCAACTTTTCTGCCTCTATCCAATGCATCATTTAACCACTCGAATGCGAGGTCTTTATTACCAGCAAGTGATGCAAGGCACGCGGCATTGTACATGCTCAGGTCAGGGTTCATCTCCTTTGCCTTTTTGTAAAGCGCCACGCCCTTGGAATACTCCTTGGTTTTAAAACACGCCGATGCTTGGTTTATGACATCTTCATAACTCTGAGAAAACAAACTACCGCTGTTAATCACACACAGTAGAATAAGACTTGAAATCTTTTTCATAATATTAACAAATCTGAAGCCAATGATTTAATAAATATTGATAAACTGTTATGAACACATTCTTTCTAATACATTCCTCAGAAAGGTGTTCTCCTAAATATGAATTAGATATATTATTAATTAGTTCATTCCCACTCATGCTATTTTGATAAAAAAGCACCATGAATGTGCTCCAAGCACCTAATTTGCACCATTTATCTTTATCTAGTCTATAATAATTTGACCCTCTTTTCTTAAGTTGTTGATCATCGCCCAATGTTAGTTGTAGATTTAAAATATCCTCTTTTGATTTAAGTTTATGTAAAATTCTGTAGTTAGATGCAAAATTAATGTATTCAGCGGTTTCGGTTATTGGTTGTTCCCCAACAAGAGATATTATTTTATTGTATAAATCGGGGTACTCAAAGCACAATCTATACTCCAACTTTTTACATAGATTCTCTTTCTTTTTACACTCGCCAATATAATGAACATATTGTCGCTCAAATGGCGTTTCATCAAAATTAAATATAGACGAATATTTGTTGTCATTAGGGGAATATAAAGTTTCAATTGCTTTGTTTTGTCTATTGGCCATTTGAAAAAATAAGAGTTGTTCAATAACAACGTTGCAATCTCCTAATGATGGCGTATTATTATAGAATAATTGTTCATTCCTTTTAATGGTTTCAATTGCGAGTGTAGAATATTTGTGAATGAAGTTAATATCTGTTCCTCCCAAAAGTCCTGCGTTTACCGCAATAAATGGTTGCTGTTTATATTTGTTGTAAGACAGAAGCCAGTCTGGTGTCTCAGGAAAATATTCTTTTATTAATTTTATTCCTGATCTATATACACTAATGGGAACTTCTAAATTTTGAACTGCCAGATGAGCATTGGTCATTCTTTCGGGCAGAGCGGACCATAGAAATACATCATTATCAATGTGAAAAAATGGGGTCGTTTGGAGTTGATATGCTATCAGTTTCGGGTATGCCCATAATCCACATTTAATTTCATTACTTATATTTGGCAATTCTTTAACAGATGTATATTGTAATCCTAGTTTTTCTAATAGCAGATCTTGTGCATATCCATTTGCAACTAACTCAATATTTGGATATATTTCATGAGCCTTGGAAAAACTGTACGCTAAAGAACAATAATAATATTTTTTTGACAGCCATCCTCCGCCATCTCTATTTATAAAGGAACTGACTGAGTTTTTCTGTAATGAGGAATCCCCCAGCCATAGTGATTGAACTATTTTGTGCATATGTTTTATATTGGCAATCCACATCCTTTATGTGGGTTGTAAGTACATTTTTGAGGTTTTGAAAAAGGTATGGAAGGGTTGGTTGTAAAAACTCTGCAGTCTTGACACACGTATCTGAATTCGCATTTTTTACAAGTGTCAATATGATTTTTTGTTATGTACCAGTATTTCTTGAACTCGGTTAAGTTAACAACTGCTTGTAAATCTGTGTTTGAAATGTTTCCATAGGATTTACACATTGACGGGCAGTTTCTAATACTTCCATCAGCAGATATTGCTATTTTTTTATAAAGGCATGAATTATATCGTATGTTTTTAAAGAAAGATTGCATATTAGAAACAAAATATGCATAATTTACAACTCCACAGTTGTGTATGTTAATTTCATTTGCACAATAGACAATAGAGATGTCATTGTGCTCATATCGTTCTGTTTTTGGGGCATTATAGACAGTGATTTTGTGTAGTCTAGTAAATATTTCTTTCATTTGAAGGAAATATTCTACTGTAGTCCAATCGTTATACGAAAGCACTATTTCTAAATGCCTGATGGTTGATTTGTTGAAGCCACTTAAATAGTCATATAGAGCATCTTGTGTTATCTTTTTGAACAATCTCAAATTAAGTGCTAGACACAGCATGTTAGATAATTGTTCCGCAACATATTGAATGTTAAATGCTGAATTTTCATCTATGTCTATAATAGCATTTTCAATTTTATTTGGTGTTTCAAAAGATGTATTAATGCTTGGAAGTTTTAAAATTGTATCAGAATAAAAACCAACTTCTTTCTTTTGTAGAAAATCCAAATAACTATCAATCATTTTATCCTGTTGATTGCCAAAATATTCCTTAATATTAGAAATAGGAATGTTTTTGGTTAAGAATTTAGTAATGATATAGAATAAGGCAAGAGGAATTAGTTCAATCTTGTTTCTCTGAATATCACAAATTGTTGCGCGTTTTTCCCCTTTTACTGGGATGCAGCATGGAAAGATAATAAAGTACTTCTTTTGCATTATTATTTTAGATGTTATGGCGTGGAATTTTATCAAACCCAGAGATGCATCTGGTTATATGTTCTTCGTAAAAAATGGTCATGTAATTTGTGTTATGTAATTTTTTGCATGTAGCCTTATATGAATCAAACTTGATTTCTGATTCATACTCGTTGGCATAATATTTATTGGCTAATAAGTAATTTAAAGAGAATAACTCTCTGTCAGAAATACTAAGAAATTTATAAAACCTTTTTTTTCTCATTGTGTGAAAAATTAATTATCATGCTGAATTAAGGTTTTTGCAATAACATTATCTAAATGATAGTTGCAAGACTCACTAACCATTCCATATTGACCTACAGGATTGATTTCCAAGAAATAGTAAATTCCGTTTTTTGATAATATTAAATCTATTGAACCACAATTTAGGTTTATTTTTTTCATGAACTTACATATTTGCTTTTCGATTGTTGCTGGTAATCTATACGGCAGGAATCTATTTGGATGTTCTCTATTGTAACATCTGTAATCTATTTTTGTTTGTTGGTCCATTTGAGAAAAAATAGCCATGGAATAACATTTGTTTTCTAAAAAGAAAACTCTTATTTCAAAATCTTTTTCAATTTTCTTTTGAATCAAAGAAGGCATGAATTTATTTGGTAGATAGTTTAGGTCTAAATTAGATAATGATGTTGTATACATCATACATTTAACTCTTTCGCTATGATTCACAATGGTTGAGTCAAAAACTGATTTAACAATAATGTCCTTTTCATTTTTGAGGTAATCTTTTCTATTGATAATATTTGTATCTGGGATGTGTAGCCCACACTCATTAGCAATCTGTAAAATGCGGACTTTATTTGGACATACTACGTATGGATTCGTAATCCAGTATGACCCTTTTAATTGCGTTATAAATAAATCAACAATTCTTTGTAATTCCAGATTTATATATTTTACATTATTTGAACAAACTAAGGATGAAATTCTTTTGTGCTCGTAACATCCATCCCACATTCCAAATTTTCTAAAGATTACTGCTTTGAATTTTTCTGATGTAATTTCAATTCCATCGAGTTCAATACATAATCTATTTTCCTTGAAACAGATGTGTAATGATTGTTTTAATAAATCAAGGGTATTGATTCTTAAATATGGATGTTTATAAAACTCCAACCATTCAATTATTTTATCACACGAGTAATCTCCGTCGCTTGTCAATAGTAAAACCATCTTATTTAGAATGTATTTTAGTGTTTAATTTAGCTATATTCATTATTGATTTCATACTTCCCCAAATTTTGTAATGGTTGTTCACATCAAATGGGTTGTATCGGATGTTACCGTTTCTTCCACCGTCCCAATATCTTATTAGAGAGAATTGTCCTATTTTTGTTTGTATAATGTATTCCATAATAAGTAGTTTGTGCTTTTGATCATTCGTTGTATTTTCATAAAAAACTCCTCCTTCCCCGTAATAATTGCCGTGAGGCTCCCATTTTGCATATGCACTTAATCGCCAGTATTTATCAGTTTGTATTTTACAACCTCTTTTTATTATAAAAGTACCATTACCATCAAAATAAACAATGGAATCTAAAGGGGAGAGAGCCGCCACCTTTATAGCACATTTGTTTATTATTGAAGAAAGATGCAGTTTGTTTTCGCTTAATACATAGAACCTGATTCCAGTGGAGTCTACGCACACTTGATGCAAATTCTCTATTTTCAGTGGCTGGTTTAGATAAATGTCATCTTCATTAACATATTGTTTGATAAAGTTATCCTCTTTACCGCTCTTTGTTCTTTGGACATCCGCACTGTTGCTGATAAGATTGTGTTGTGCAAATTTTAAATCGTAATATTGTGTGTGCGCTGAAAAATAAATAAAGTTCGGGTTCTTAGCCGACAACTCATCGCTACTGTATTTGCTTGCCCAAGACTTCGTATAAAGTTTTCTGCTAGATATCAAGCTGACAGGTGTGCCATTTATAAAATATAGGTATTCATTGGCACAATAATTCCGATGTTTAATTGCCTTGTGATAAATGAATGTGGTGTCAGTTGTTATTGTTCGTACATATATTGTTGTATCATATGCTAAAATGGGTTGGTATTTTTTTAGATTGTTGACGGATGCTCTGATAATATGTTGGTCAAAGAGGCTATCTGTATTGGCGTTGACATTGAAATGCCTTAAGGCTTTTTTCATGGCCTCCGAGTACGGACCGTCTGTAACGCCTAACATCAGGTTGAAATTGTGAGAGGGATTGTAATAAACGGAATAGAAATCCTCTCTGTAATGGTTTTGGTGTACATCTGCCTTGTTGACGTATTTTGAGGATACGCAACCGTTTAGTATAAATAACAGGTAGATTAATGAAATAATCTTAAAAATAGTTCCCTTTTTGCACATATAGTAATTGTAATAGAGAGTGGTTAAGTTAAGAACCACTCTCTTGACGGCATAATATTAGCAACGACCTCCGTCGTTTCTTACGTCATTCTCATCGTAGCCATCAGAACAGCTTCTGTTGGTGTAAACGGTGTAGTCTGGCAGTGTGCAACCACCTTTTACTCTACTCATTGTTTCTACGTTCATTGCTGAAAATGCATTTAATGCAAGATCTTCAAATTTAATTTTTTTCATTTTATTTTTTGTTTTTTATTTATTTTCCTACTCTGTTTTAAGGATTTTCGGTTTCCTCCTCTTCCGGAATATTATTTGTTATTATTTTTATTTTTTCACGCATCTTACGCTCATTCCTATGTTAAAACGGCTTAACCCTTTTGTAAGGGGTGAGTCAGTGTTGTATATTGTTACATATTTGGCTAATGATGATTCTGATTTTGTTGATGTCCAGAATAATGCGCGACTTCCTATATTGGTTGCTTTATCAAGTGACGCATAACCAGCTGGTAGGGCCGAGAACCCGAATTTGTTACTTTCAAAATCAGAAAGGACTAAAGATGCGGTTTGCTTGCCGGTGAACCAACCGGTTTGCGTTCTCAGGTATTTGCCTGTTTTTGATTTGTTTCCGCCATTTGCTACAAAACGTTCCAAATTATCCCAATCTGATTGTGTTGGCAAACGCCATCCGTTTGGACAGATACCTTGCCTTTGCTCTTCTGCCTCCCTTTGAGCCACTTCAATAGAATTGTATCCCGCAGCAGCATCCCAAGTGTACAAGTATCCTAAATTAGCAAGTTGTACGGAAGTAAGTTCTGTGCCACGAGAGACAGATGTTGCATCCCACTTTATTTTATCACCTGCATTTACGTATGGAGCAACGCCGTTTCCTTCACTCTTTGTGTCATATTTGTCGCATCTGAAGTTCTGAGCCAACCAGTATCGATTGTCAATTTTAATAACATCATAAGCATTACCACAAATGTCATATAATATCGCAGAAGATGACGTTCCGTCCCTGTTTACTGTGATATTGGCTATATTCCCATTGGCTGTCTTAATTCTTACATTACCCTGGTCAGCGTTAGGAGATTCGTTCCCTTCTACAGTTATTTCAATTAAGCTTTTCCCTGAACCATACGTAACGTCTGAGTACAGCCAACCTTGTGTTGTTTCAACTGTCCAGTTTTGGTTTGTGTTAATTACAACATCAAACACTCCCCCATACGAGTCAATTTTTTGTTGTGAGCATGACAATGAAATACCACCGTTTGCAGGGTCGCTAACCGCCTTCTTTTCGCAACTGGCAAATAGTGCCACAAGAAGTGAGACCGCCAGAATTTTAATTACTCTTTCCATCTTTTAATTTTTTTACTGCATGTAAAATGTTAAATATCTTAACAGTTTCATTATTAAACAAATCTTTATATTGACTTTTAATTCGTTTGAGATGCAAAGATAGTGTTAAATAATGTTAAAAAAAATGGGGGGGGTAAAAAAGTAGTACAATACAAACGTTTTGGATAGTGAAATTATTGTATCTCAGTACATTATTTTTTTTAATTACGTAAAAAAAAGTAGTAAATGGAAGAAAAGGTGAGGCATTATAGTGATGCCGAGAAGTATCAGATTTTGACGGAATGGATGAAAACCTTGACAAGACAACAAGGGAGTGTGCTCTTGAAGCCAAAATAGCGGAATTAGAGAAAGAGTTGGAATCCGAGAGACTGAAGTCATTGACATATAAGACAATGATAGAAGTGGCGGAATCTGATATGGGGATAGAAATAAGACACAAATCTTAAGCCACAAGTAGTAACTAAGCTTCGTCGCAGGAGGCGTGTTGTAAGAACCAC
>JAZLIE010000067.1:0-9575 GCA_045617165.1 Candidatus Enterocola sp.
AAACACGTATTTCTCATTATTCATACGGATTGAAATTTCCGTAAAAATACAATTCAAATCGTCGCACCCCAAAAAACCTTGCAACTAACTAATTTTCAATAATTTCAAAGAACAAATTTTATTTTTTAGTGGACACTAGTGTATAAAAATAATTTATTTGACACACATAGTTTACTGTGTGTAATGTTTCTGCGGACAAGTCACGTATTTTTGCAATGAAACAATATTATTCATATAAAACTAATTGCTATGGAACAAGAAAAATCAACAAAGAAAAGAAAAAAAGTTACTATTTATGTGAGTCTTGCTGTTATATGTTTAATTGTTGCTACAACGTTTTTTGTCTTTCCAAAACTAAAGGCGGAATATGATAAAAAAAAGGCATACGACATCTGCTTTAAAAGAGCGAATAAAGCAATGAACGATGGTATGTTTTCTAATGCTATATTTTACTTTGAAAGGGCAATCGCATTAGCAAATCCAGACGAAATAGACATTTTGAAGGCGAGTGTAAGAGTTGCCAAGGATTCTCTTAGAGCAGGTGAAATAAGACAGAAACAGAACAGAAACCTTATTGAATACAACAAACTTATAACTAATGCAGAGGTTTCTATCTATGAGCAGGATACTGAATATGCTCTCAGACTTCTTATTGCTGCAAGAGAATATGTGAATGACGAAAATAGGTCGGCTCTTGAAAAAAGAATTGCAGAGGTTAATGAAATGTTGTGGACTATAAAAGATATTTGTGGAAACAAATACAATATAGTGCGGATTGGAGAGCAATACTGGATGGCTGAGAATTTGCGTTGCAATCGATATGATACCAATAGCAGTGCATATAAGACAATTAAGGAAGTGCATCAGTTCCCCGAAAAAGACGGAGACAACACTACACCGTATTTTACAAATGCTACAAATTTGAAGTTGTGGACAGAAAACAGTGTTGAAAGCGGTGTAAACATAAGCAAAAGTCAAATTGCTAAGATGGGATATTTTTACAATTGGGCGGCTGTTGTTGGTGTTGAAAATGGTTATGAAAGAACAACTTCGTTTGCAAACCATCACCAGGGTATTTGTCCAAACGGGTGGCACTTACCATCAGAAAAAGAGTGGGAAATATTCCATAAATATATTAGGAATGGTGATTTTAATGATTATAGCGGTACTAAAATAAAATCAGTCTCTGGATGGTTTGAGGACGGTAACGGCAGTGATATATACGGATTCAATGCTTTACCTGCCGGATTTGCAATGGAAAATGCAATTGAGAGTGTGGGTAGATTGGCTACATTTTGGTCTGCAACACCACTACCACACGACAAAAAACAAGCGGCAAGTGTAAGTTGCACTCAATCTTCTGAGGGCTTTTTAATATCTTCTCTATTATTCTCTTACAAATTTATAGGAAGGAGTGTCCGTTGCTTGAGAGACTGAAAGGTGCTTGTCTGAAAAATTGCATGAAAACTAGTGTAATTTCATCATATTTTCTAAACCTATTATAGCTTCAAGTTCGTTAATGGATAATGGATTGTTAAATTCACCAGTGTTATTCCATCTTGTGGTGATTGAGCTGATACAATCATTCTCATCTACTATGACTGCTATCAATGAAGTTCCGAAACTATCTTTAGGATATTGGTTTCCTGGAGTTGGTTTTACATCCTTGTAATTAGATCTGACAACTAAAAATAATTTGTTTTTGCCGTGTAAAGTATAGTCATTGTACACTTCTTCTGCAGAAACAATACACCAATTGCTGGCAAAAAATTCATAATCCAGCAATTGTTTATATGAATTTATTCTTACTACACTATATGCTCCTTCAATAGCGTCATTGGCGGGTGAATCAACGTTTACATTAACAGCTGCTTTTAATTGCTCAAAAGATTCGGGTCTATAGGTGATAAAAGAAGCAAAGTTTTCATTGTATGCATCTTTTGCAGGACCGTTTAGAAAAACAAGAAGGAAAGTATTTATTTTTGCACAATCTTCATTGGAATTCAGGTTTACATCACCTTCAATGTGCCATCTTAGCAGACCTTTTATGAAGACTTGATTGCGTTCATCATGTAGCATAGGTATCTTTTCTATAACCTTGTCAACAAATGAGATGGCATCAGTCACTGTCACCTTGTAAGTATTACTGTATTGATTTGCCGCATAAAACTTTATACGAATAACTTTATCCTTACGCTCTTCTTCAGCTTTTTTTATAGCTTTAATAACTCTATCTACATCCATACTATACAATAATTATGTTATCACCTATTTGACCGGCAATTTATACTACAAACATCTTAGGTTTGTGAAACACCTGGTAGGAATTATCAATTGACGCACCATTGGAAAATATTATTCCATCGTGCTTTTCTGTTCCGTATGAATCATGCGAATGCCCGAATAGATGATATTTAGGTTTAACCTGAAGCACTCTGCTCTTTATTGAAACATTGCCCCAATGCGTTCCAAAATCTTCATCAAGTATGTTGATTGGAGGCTCGTGAGTAATAAGAACATCAACATTGTCAGGAATTAATGATGCCGAATGATTGTAGGCAAGCCCAAAGAATTTTACACCGCCAATCTCATACCCTCTGTCCTGTAGAAAATGGACATTATCAGGCAAATCTTCAATATCTATTGCTTCCCACAAACATAAGTCGTGGTTGCCCGTAACAAAGATTTTATGAGAGTATGGCAGTTCAAAAAACCAATTCAGAAAGTCCAAAACCTCATCATCTGTTCCCATATCGGTGAAATCACCACAATGCACAATCACATCAGCATCGGGCAGGTTTGTCAATTGCTGATGTCTGTTATGTGTGTCTGAAATTTGAAGTATACGCATCTAAAATAACAATAATTAATTACAAATTAGTCACCTCAGCCCCTTTGTAGTAAAAATCCAATATCTCTTTGTATGTTTTCCCTTCTGACGCCATAACAGCGGCACCTATCTGGCATAGCCCCACGCCGTGCCCCCAACCTTTACCTGTGAGGCGGAAACCACCACCAGCGGTGCGTGACACTTCAAAGGCAGAACTATATAAATGACTGCGTGACAGCCATTTGCGTATCTCTAACTCTTTGCCAATGGTGAGCGTTTTGAGTGTGCCTACCACCTTTAACTCATATATTCTGCCAGAGTCACCCCTTTTAATGGGAATTAAATCTGTCACCAAGCCAAAATCAATGCCTGAACGCTCTTTTATTATCTCAGAGAGTTTCTCTGCATTGTATTCAACAACCCAATCGTGGTAGCCTTTGGTCTCATAGTCAAAGTCATTTAGAACTTGTTTGAGAATGTCAGGCGTAGCCTTCCCACACCAATCATCTTCAACAGAGGTCAGGTATGGCTTATTCTCATCTTCCCAACAGACATCATATCTCTCTGTCCTGCCACCGCAGCATTTGTGAAAACGGCAGTCACAAATCTCATCACCAAATGACAGCACAAGCCCGGCGGTCTCATTAACTGCCTCTATTACAGTTGGATTCAGCGACCCGCTTTTACCATAATAGCGTTGGCAGTGGTCATCGGCACAAACATCAAACAGTGTATGCGGTGACGCCCCGTACCACGCAATATGCTTGCCGTCAGAGTCAAAACATACATCTGTAACGCAACCGTCATTACCTTGCCGTTGTCTGCGCTCAAGAACCTTGCGGAGAGCCCAACTGCGTGATATTATGGCGTGAGCCTTCAATAGTTCAATCATTGACGTACCCGACATCTCTGATGATATAACACTTTTAAGATACTCTTCAATGTCAATTATGTTAATTGCCGTAAGTAGTCCGTCATCTCTTCTCACAATGTCAAGTGTTCCTGAAAAGCACTGACTTTCATTGCGTTGCCAATGAAATTGGATTCCAATTGTCACCTCTTCAAGTTCAAAAAAAGAGGTATCGTGGCAAGGTTTCAGAGTAACCGGCTCTGTAATGGAGTGGTGACCGCAGTATGTTTTGCCGTCACTTCCTTTAAACTCCCCGTGAAATGTCACCCCGATGGCACTCCTACTAAATATTCCTACGCTTATATTCATCTCGTTGTGTTGATAACTATATTACACAAAGATAACAAATATACCACATATTTACTAATTTTGTACCCGTTTAAAAACATAGTACTTTAAAAATCCACTATTCTTTATTCACTATTAACTATTCACTTTTATGCGTTCTTCTTGGTCTTGGATACCCACCCTCTATTTTGCAGAGGGACTGCCATACGTTCTTGTTATGACAGTATCAGTAGTAATGTATAAAAATTTAGGCTTGAGTAATACAGAGATAGCTTACTACACAAGTTGGCTCTATCTGCCTTGGGTAATAAAGCCACTTTGGAGTCCGTTTGTGGATTTAATAAAGACAAAACGCTGGTGGATTACAACCACTCAGTTTCTTATAGGTGCGGGTATGGCTGGCATAGCGTTCTCACTGCCGGCACCATTCTTTTTTCAGGCGTCACTTGCCTTTTTCTGGCTTATGGCATTCAGTTCAGCCACCCACGATATAGCCGCTGACGGTTTCTATATGATTGCACTTCCAGAGAATGAACAATCTCTGTTTGTGGGCATCAGAAGTGTATTCTACAAGATTGCCACCATATTTGGACAAGGTTTGTTGGTGTTTCTTGCAGGTATACTTATTGAGAACGGGCTTGGAGTTACAAATGCCTGGCAGATAATATTTTTTGCCACTGCGGCACTGTTTGTGCTAATAGCCTTGTGGCATAAGTTTGTACTGCCTAAGCCTGCTAACGATTCAAACAAATCTATTCAGAAATTCGGGGATTTATTCTACACATTCTTTACAAAGAAAGGCATTTGGCTTGCCCTTGCGTTTATTTTGCTATACAGATTAGGCGAGTCACAACTTGCTAAAATAGCCTCTCCGTTCTTGCTTGATGATAGGGCAGTGGGCGGTCTTGGCGTAAGCACAAGTATGGTTGGTGTGCTATATGGTACTGTTGGTGTGCTGGCATTGCTTATTGGCGGTATTTTAGGCGGTTGGCTTGCTTCACGCAATGGTCTTAAATATTGGCTGTGGCCTATGATAATATTTATGAATGTTCCTAATGTGGTATATGTATATCTCGCTCTATGCCAGCCAGAGAACATCTATATAATAGGCAGTTGCATAGCACTTGAGCAATTTGGCTACGGTGTAGGCTTTACGGCATTTATGCTATACCTTATATATGTGTCACAAGGTCCGTACCAAACAGCACACTACGCTTTATGTACAGGATTTATGGCACTTGGAATGATGTTGCCCGGAATGGCTGCGGGTTGGGTGCAGGAGAATATAGCCTCTCTTGTAGGAGCACACTTCGCCGCACTTGGCAACTACACACTATTCTTCATCTGGGTTTGCCTATGCACAATACCTGGCTTCATTATAGCGGCGTTCCTCAAGATTCCTGCGGAGTTCGGCAGAAAATAAATGGGCAAACCAATTGTCAGATATCTCACTTTTGTAGCGGTAATTTCAATTATTGCCACACTGATATTTGACTCCGTTGATTTCTTTGACAACCCTGTAAACGGCTTAAAAGGGTATTTGGAGATAGGGGCGTTCTGCTGTGTGGTATGTGTGGCTAATTTTTTCCTGATAGCCGCCATGGCTTCATATAAGTGGCTCTTTGCCAGTTTGTTCCCTATATTCTCATTCATAGGTGCCGCACTGGCGTATTTCAGAATGTCAAGCAGTGCGGTAATAACCCCAATGCTAATAGATGTTGTTTTGAACCACGATACGCATGAAGGCTTAGAACTTATAACTTGGTCACTTATTTTATTTGTGGGTGTTGCAGTTTTATTCTCTGCTTTTGCCGTATGGTATAGATTCCATCATATCAATATTGATTATAGTTGGGCATACTTTCTTGCAGGAGTGATTTTGATGCTCTGTTATTTGAATTGTTATTCAAGGGTCTCCATAGGTTGCAGAAATCGTTATCCGTATAGTGCTTGTGTTGCGGTGTCAGAGTATGTGAAAGAGTATAAGTTCCACGATGCCAGAGTTTCTCCATTTACACCATCTGATAAAGTAGAGCGAACAGATTCCCTTACCATTGTACTTGTTTTAGGAGAAGCGTTAAGAGCAGACCATTTGTCAATCAACGGCTATGTCCGAAATACAACACCCCGCTTGTCAGCAGAAGAAAATCTTATCTCTTTCTCCGATATTTATTCAGAATACACTCACACTAATCGTAGCCTGCCTCATATTCTCACAAGGGCAGATAGCGTGACTGAAGAACTTGCATTCAGTGAAACATCTTTCATACCGGCATTTTCAGACAATGGTTTTAAGACAATATGGATTTCAAATCAGGAACTTGCTAATACTTATGTTGATTTTATTCAGGAATGTGATACTTCAATATACGCCCATCCTGAAAAATCCCCTTATGTATATTCTGATTTTTATGATTTGGATATGCTTCCGTATATATCAGAAAGATTGGCTGAGCAAAACCCAAGAGATTTGATAATTCTCCATACAATAGGAAGCCACTGGTATTACAATCTGCATTGCCCAGATTCTCTTGTCATATTCAAGCCACTGACAGACAATAGAAATGTTAAATTTAATACCCTTGAACAGGTGGTTAATTCTTATGACAATACAATTCTTGCCACAGATTGTTTCCTGTTTAAGGTCATAGATGAGTTGAGAGACATAAATTCAGTACTTATATTCCTCTCTGACCACGGAGAGGCGTTAGGGGAGGAAGGTTTTTATCTTCACGCAAATGACGCTGAAAGTGTCAGACACCCTGCCTGTTTTATTTGGATGTCAGAAATCTATAAGTCCAAGCAACCTGAGAAGTTTGCAAAAGCAAGTGAGAATGCAGGAAAACATTATCGTACAGATTTCTTATTCCCTTCAATTCTTGACATTGCGGATATTAAGGATTCCGCCATTGACAGCACTCTGAGTGTAGTCAGATGATGTGATTATATTTTTGCGGAAACTTGATTATATACGTCAATCAGAATATCTTTTGTAATTTTCTCAAAGTCCTCCTCCCTTGCCACAATCAGGTGTCCTGTCATATCTATGGCACCTGGGCTTATCAGTATTTTTGTATCATCTTCAGCAAAGAACTGACGCGGACGGTGGCATTTTCTTGGGAATACCGTAGTCATAAAGCCCCCGTTCTTAAACTCACAGAACAGGTTTATTTGTGGCTCACACGCATCTTCAAGGGTGGTGGCATCAGGATCCCATTTTCCTTCTGCCAGCGTGTTCAGAGTGCCTTTCAGTTTTGCCTCGGCATCACTTTTGGTTTTGCAGAAGAAACTTATTTTGTTGATTAGCCCAGGCATCGGGGTTTCAACGGGATATGTAAAGTACTCTGTACATCCAAGTTGAAAATGGAAGTGGTCTGGAGCGGAAGCCCCTGATTTAGCCCCGTTATATAGAACCACCCAGCCTTTAAACGTCTCTGCCAAATCAAAAAAATCTTCAATTTTACCTGAACTCAGCTTTTGCGGCTTATGAATATTAGAAATTACGGTAAAATGCTCCGTACAAATAGGAAAAGGATTAACACAAATATCATACCTGCCCTTAAAATCTATGCTGCCTTGCTCTGCAGGGCGGTTCTTCACACAAAGAAAACAAGGTCTCTCCGCTATGCTTTTGGCGTCAAGTTTAGCTAGTGATGAGACAGCCCTTGCAGGGTTGAAGTGCGCAAAAATGCTGAATCCGTCAAACTTGAACTCTTTTGTGCGAACGCTCTTCAACTTCTCATAATTAGTGGCGGCTAGAGGGTAAACCTTTAGTTGCTCTTGTAAATATTTGTGTAAATCTTCCATAATGCACACAAAGTTATTGAAAAAATCCGTAACTTTGCCACACTTAATGCACAGTGTATGAAAAAGTTTGTTTGTATTGTAGAAAGCATGTTAATGATGCTTGCTTTTGTATCTTGTAAAAAGAATGATACGGTAAAAGAGAATGAACAATCATCAGTAAAAAAGGTAGATATGGAGTTTTCCGCCACTTCAGAGGGTGCGTTGAAAACCACGGTAAAACCGGACGGTACCACAGTAGTGTGGTCAGATGGTGATGTCATAAAGGTATTTGCTGCTGACGATGAACAAGGTGGCGAATTTTCACTAAAAAGCGGAGCAGGCAAATCAACAGCAACGTTTAGTGGAAGTTGCAGTGAAACCAGACCATGGACTGCTGTATATCCTTCGTCAATAGTGGAATTCTTTATGATCAACGGAGCCAATAAAGGTATGGTGGTCATTACTACTCCCTCAGTACAGACATACAATAGTGCTACGTTTGCACCAAACACAATGCCTAGTGTCGCTTATTCTACAACAACTGATTTGAATTTCAAACATTTGTTTGGAGTGCTTAAATTAAGTTTGCAGTTAAAGGAAGGCACTGAGGCTGCTGTTAAAAGTCTGACAATAACAGATAATGATGGGAAAGCTCTTAGTGGAACGTTTTGGGTGTCGCCCTTTGAAAAAGAGATGCCGGTAGCTCCTGATCCTCATTATGGGAATTTGGCTCTTGATATTGATTGTGGTGATGGTGTCGCCCTTAGCACAAATGCAGCCACTGATTTTTGGATAGTGGTACCCCCTGGGGTTTTTGAAAACGGATTTGATGTGGTTGTAAAGACAACAGATAGTAGAAAAATTGTATTATCAACCACAAAAAACAATATAATTGAAGCGGGGGTGATAAAACCAATGCCTGTGCAAATATTGGATTTTGGCAGTCAAATACCACCTGCAATTGATGCCTGTGGTAATGAATATAATGTTGTTAAAATAGGTGAACAATATTGGATGGCTGAAAATATGCATTGTAACAAATATTCTTCTGATAGTGAGGCGTATAAATCAGAACTTAAAACAGTGAGTGTTTTTAGTGAAGAAGAAGCAGATAAATATTTGCCATATTATTACTTAAGCAGTGTTGGCTATTATTATAACTGGGCTGCGGCTGTTGGGTTGGGAACTCATTCTGAGATTACAGGTGCAATGGATCCGTTTGAAGGTAATCGTCAGGGTATATGCCCTAACGGATTCCATTTGCCTAATGATAAAGAGGTGAGAGACCTTGTTAAATATATAGAGGAGACAGAGGGCAAAGGGAGTGGCACGGCAGGTAAGTATCTTAAGAGTACAACGGGTTGGTACTTTAATGGTAATGGAGTTGATTCCTATGGATTTACTGCATTGCCGGCAGGTATGTTTGACCGTGACGATTTAAAAATAAAATACAACGGATATTCTGCCTTTTTCTGGCGTTCAACACCATATTCTACGAATTTTATATTTGCGAACTATTATAATTTTGAATATAGTAGTGATGGATTAAACTCTGTTTTTACTAAGAAGTATAATGGTCTTAGTGTTCGTTGTGTTAAGAATTAATCTAAAAATAGCGCAATGATTTTGAGATCCTTCGTTTCACTCAGGATGTTTATCACTTTGACTAAAAATCTTTTATGAATTTTTTGCAGAACAAAAAATAATTCATAACTTTACGCCCATAAGATTTGGAAATTTCAAAAATTATGATAAACACAC